>NZ_JACJSW010000133.1:0-6180 GCF_014698375.1 Microcystis flos-aquae FACHB-1344
TGTCAACATATCAGCTATGTACACTGGTTTAGGAAAATTGTCTATTCAATCTGAAAAATGGCGTTCTGGGGTTGTCATGTTCTTAAATGTAAAGTTTTGTTACGAGATTCAACATTTCTGGTGCCTTGGTTTCATAAACCCCCCCTATTTATCTGGTCAACCGCTGCTTTTTTTCAATTATTTGGGGTTGACGAATTTTGGGCAAGAGCCGCTTCGGCTTTATCGGGAGTCGCCTTAATTGCTATTATCTATTTAATTGGTAAAAAAGTTTATGGATATTGGGCAGGAGTTTTTGCTTCGTTGATTTTGTTGGCAAGTTATCAATTTGTCCATTCTGCTCGGTTTGGTACCACCGATATGATGTTGACATTCTTTCTGTTTCTATCACTTTACGGTTATCTTCATCTTCGCCAAGGCAATCAAAAATGGTGGTATTTTATTGGTACTGCTTGTGCCTTGGCTTTTATGGTTAAAGGTTTTGCTGCCATTGTTGCACCAGCTGCCATTATGATAACGCTGTTGATTGAAAGACAGTTATTAACTACTTTTAAATCAAGGCATTTTTGGCAAAGTATTGTCTTGGCTACTTTGATAATTCTTCCCTGGCATTTAACAGTGCTGCTACAGCATGGACAGGCTTTTTTGGGGAAATACTTAGGTTATCATGTAATTGAACGGGCAACCCGCCCCCTCGAGGGAAACAGTGGAGACTTTCTCTCATATTTCCGAACAGTTCTTCAATCCTTTTTTCCTTGGGTTTATCTAATTCCTTTTGCATTTATCCTCAGTGTTAAAGATACTTTAAAGCCCCATAGCTCGTCAAGAGTTCTAATCGTTTTCTTTCTGGTGGTTTTTGGTCTATATAGTTTGGTATCAACCAAATTAAGCTGGTATATTCTTCCCCTTTATCCGATTTTTGCAATTTTTATCGGTTATTTATTTCAAAAGGCACAAGCTTCTTCTACTGCTCGTTCGTGGATATTGATTAGTATAGCAACTGTAGCTTTAGTTATTTTCCCTTTAACACCTCTCAAAATTGTTGGTATTATCAGTCCTTCAGTTAAACAGATAGTAGCAGTTTTCTGTTTTGTGATTGCTGCCACTCTACTTGTTCTCATTTTACTGAAAAGGCTTACTCCTAAATCGGCGACTATTTTACTATTTGCAGTTTTTGTCTTTTCTGGAATCAGAGAAGTTAGAGGACTTTACACTGCAAGAGTAACTCCCCTAGCTGCTTTAGCAGAAGTGGCAGGGCAAGAGGATTTTAGTAAGAAAAATACCTTAATAATTGCTAAGTTATCTGCTGATCTTAATCACCCCAGTGCCTTATTTTATAGTAATAGACCGATTTGGTGGGTGAGGAGTGCCGAAGAACTTAAAACTGCCGTCAATAGCGATAAAAATCATGAAATTATTATGAGTCAAGAAGATTTTGATAATTTATCTTCTGACTATGAAATTCAAGTATTATCTGAAAAAGCTAGTCTAGTTTATGCTAAAATTTACCCTAAGAACTTTCGTGAAATAAATAAGTAAAAAATCTATTTTATAGATAGTAATTATTTAATTTTGTGGCTTGAGATAGCTAAAACATGGGATTAGATAATCAGTAAAAAATTAAAATCTTCTGCTGCCCTGATCATGAATATACTTGTTAGTCTTGCTCGATTACATAGAAAACAACTTAGTTTCGCTCTTCTGGTGTTTTTGATTATAGGTAGCACTTGGTTAGCTTTCTTATTCGCTCCAGAAAGAACAAATGATGGTCTTGTTCATTTATTTTGGAATAGTTTTTGGGCAGAGCAAGTTAAGTCTGGAGACTTATTCCCAAAATGGTATGCTCAAGGCTATGGAGGCTATGGAAATGCAGCATTTTTATTCTATCCTCCTCTTTTAAGATATGTAGCTTTTCCCTACCATTTGCTCGGATTTTCTCCAGTTGTTGCTCTAAGATTTACCGTGCTAACTATTTTGCTTATCAATATAATTAGTGCCTCAACTTTAGCAGCATATTTATTCAAAAGAAGGGGCATACTTTACTATCAACTAATTATTACTTTAGTAATTAATCCTTACCTATTTTACTGTTTATTTTGGCGCGGAGCATTAGCAGAGTGCTTGGCTATTGCTTTAATGCCTTTTTTTGTGACCGCACTTCTAAAAGTTTCTACTAGGATTACTTTTGCTAATGGTTTAGCATTAACAATTACAACTTCTTTGATAGCATTAGCTCATCTACCCAGTCTGATTATTATATTTTTTTTGTTTGGTATTTATTCGGTAATTATCCTGTTAAAAAATAGAAATTTTCGAGATTTTGGCTGGCGGATTTTCTTCTTTATAATTGGTATAACTTTTTCTTTTCCTTACCTAGTTCCTGCGGTTTTTAGTTTAAAAGAAATTCGTCAACCAGTAGGAACTTCTCTGGGGGATTGGGTGGCTTTTGGTAATAACTTTGATCAAAATCGACATACTTTTATAATTAGTATCATTTTCAGCATCTATCTAATGATTTATATCTTAAGTGTTCGAGCAGTTTGGCAGAGAAGAAATAAATTAGAAAAATTTGATTTTGATCCAGTTGCTCTCATAGTTTTGTCGGGACTGAGTTTATGGATGATTTCACCTCTTTCTTTACCATTCTACAAAATCATCTTTCCCCTGCAAAAAATCCAGTTTCCCTTTCGCTTTATTGCCGTGGCAGCGGGTTTAGTTTCTACTTTGGCAATTCTCTCTATTTCCGTGAATTTTAACCAGTTCAAAAAACGGCTTTTAGTCAGCTTGTTAGTCATTGCTGGTTTGTCTATTCCCCATTATCTTTTATTATCAAGTGTTCTAACTCCTCTTTACCAAGATTCCCAACCCAAAGAACAACTCAATAACTTGATTACTGCCAGGATTAAACAGCCATCTTATCAATCCCAAAGAACAGCAACGGCTAATTTTTTACCAGTAGAACCAATTAAAGTCGGAGGTAAAGGATTTAATCTAGCGGCCGGTCTCTTAATTATCCCAGATGTGGTAGATTATCTTCCCGCTGCCCTGAGTGAGAAAACCCCTTTCTGGAAATTTCAAGGTAATACCGTTTCTCCTGCTCAAGGTTATCAAGACCATTATGTTCGCAATGGTGACGGTCAATTAGCTATGGTCAAAGCTTCTTTATATAATCGTATTTGGGATTGCCAAATCGTCTCAGATACTCAGGTTGATCTGGGAATTACTTATTTTAGTCACTGGCACTTTGAAACTAACCCCAAGGGAATGATTAGCAGTCAGGGAATCTCTCAGGATGGCTTATTTGCTCTGCAATTAAAACCGGGAAAATACCAACTAATTGCCCAATATCGTGATTAACTAAAGGGAAAAAAAATAAATTCCCCGTCCGGGACAGGGAAAAAATCTATCTTGATCAACAAAACAATTAATCCAAAAATCCCATTAAAGTTTCGGGATCATCGATTTCATTGGAAGCAACGGGACGATTACCCATGACTGTATAAGTTTCGCTAATGTGCAGATGACTGAGAGCGATCGGACGATTGCCAGAAATCGCTAGAGTGCTACTGACTTCCATACCACTAGAGCCGACAGGACGCAATCCACCGACGGAAGAATAGGTACTAACCACTTTCAGATGGCTAACTTCCACGGGACGGCTCCCGGGTAACATTTCATCTTCCGTGAAGTGAAGATGGCTAGTACCAACAGGACGATTTTCGGGTAAGCGATGTTCAGGTTGATAGAATTTTAAGGCTTTGGAAGCCGATTCAGCGTTGTTTTTCACCGAAAGGGCGACCACTTCTTTATCTTTGGCGGTTTTAGCCGTAGTAGCTTTACCGCGTGGGCTGCTGGTCTTTTCTTCTGTGGTTGCTGGGGTTTGAGTCCCGTTCGTTTCTAGATTTTCCACCGTCATAACCTGATACTCCTTTCCGTTAATAGCTTCGGGGAAACGATAAGATTTAAGTTTAGGGTATTCTCGAAGACTTTTAATCTTTTTTTAAAATCCTCTCTAATATTAAGATACATCTTTCTTTCCCCAAAACCCTATAAGTGTTGGTAATTTGATTGATAATTTATTTTGCCTGTTCTCTACACCTAGCCGCTAATGTCCGCTTTTCAACTACAAGCACCCTTTCAACCCACTGGGGATCAACCGGCAGCGATCAATAAATTGGTAGATTCCCTGCAAAACCAGCAGCGTTTCCAAACCCTCTTAGGGGCAACCGGCACCGGCAAAACCTTCACCATTGCCGCCGTCATCGAGAAAATTGGCAGGCCTACCCTCGTTCTTGCCCATAATAAGACCCTGGCGGCCCAATTATGCAACGAATTGCGGCAATTTTTCCCCAATAACGCCGTGGAATACTTTATCAGCTATTACGACTACTATCAACCGGAGGCTTACATTCCCGTCAGCGATACCTACATCGAAAAGAGTTCTTCGATTAATGATGAGATCGATATGCTGCGCCATTCGGCCACGCGATCGCTATTTGAACGCAGGGATGTGATCGTCGTCGCTTCCATTAGTTGTATTTATGGTTTGGGAATGCCAGCAGAATACCTGAAAGCGGCGATTTCCTTAACAGTTGGTCAAGAGTTCGACCAAAGGCAATTATTACGGGCCTTGGTGTCAGTGCAGTACAATCGCAATGATTTAGAGTTAACTCGCGGTCGTTTTCGTCTGAAGGGCGATATTTTGGAAATTGTTCCCGCTTACGAGGATCGGGTGATTAAAATTGATTTTTTTGGCGATGAGATTGAAAGTATTCGTTATCTCGATCCCCTGACGGGGGAAGTTTTGCAAAAATTAGAGAGAATTAGTATTTATCCGGCCCGTCACTTTGTTACCCCGGAGGAGCGTTTAGAGGTGGCTTGTCGGGATATTAAAACCGAGTTAGATAACCGTTTATTGGAGTTAGAAAAAGCGGGCAAATTACTGGAAGCGCAACGTTTGGACCAACGGACTCGTTATGATTTAGAAATGTTGCAGGAAGTGGGTTATTGTAATGGCGTGGAAAATTATTCGCGGCATTTAGCGGGTAGGTTAGCGGGGGAACCGCCGGAATGTTTGGTGGATTATTTTCCTCAAGATTGGTTATTAGTTGTGGATGAGTCTCATGTCAGTGTGCCGCAAATTCGCGGGATGTATAATGGCGATCAATCACGAAAAAAAGTTTTGATCGATCACGGGTTTCGTTTACCCAGTGCTGCGGATAATCGTCCTTTGAAGTCGGAAGAATTTTGGCAGAAAGTTAATCAATGTATTTTTGTTTCGGCCACTCCGGGAGATTGGGAATTAGAACAGTCAGAAAATCGCATTGTCGAACAAATTATCCGACCGACGGGAGTTTTAGACCCAGAGATTTTTGTGCGACCAACCGAGGGACAAGTAGATGATTTATTAGGGGAAATTAAGGAGCGAGTGCGGTTAAATGAACGGGTTTTGATTACCACTTTAACTAAACGCATGGCGGAAGATTTAACCGAATACTTGCAAGAAAGGGGAATTAAAGTTAGATATCTACATTCGGAAATTCAATCAATTCAACGGATTGAAATTATCCAAGACCTGCGAGAAGGGGTCTTTGACGTGCTGATCGGCGTGAATTTGCTTCGCGAGGGGTTAGACCTGCCGGAAGTGTCTTTAGTGGCGATTTTAGACGCAGATAAGGAAGGATTTTTAAGAGCTACCCGCTCTTTAATTCAAACTATCGGCCGGGCTGCTCGTCATATTCGCGGTCAGGCAATTCTTTACGGAGATAATCTCACCGATAGTATGATTAATGCGATCGAAGAAACCAAGAGACGGCGCGCTATTCAACAGGAACATAACCAAAAACATGGGATTATTCCGCAACCGATTGTTAAAAGGTCAAGTAATTCAATTTTGGCTTTTCTGGATATTTCCCGTCGCCTAAATTCCCAACAATTAGAGCAGGTTTGTGAGAATATAGAAGAGCTTTCTTTGGAACAAATTCCCGAGTTAATTCAACAACTAGAAGCGCAAATGAAAGAAGCGGCGAAAAATCTAGAATTCGAGTCAGCAGCTAAATATCGTGATCGAATTAAGCAATTACGAGATAAGTTATTAAATCATGTTAGATAAACCTATGACTAGATTTATTCATGACCAGTTTGCCAAAGATTATCTCGAAGAATTATTATCTTCTCTGGGAG
>NZ_JACJSW010000134.1:0-21522 GCF_014698375.1 Microcystis flos-aquae FACHB-1344
GCCATTTTCAAAGGGAAAATGTACCCAGTAGCGTCTTTTCAATTTTTTCTGAGAAGCGACCTGCAGTAAGGGTTTTGTTAATTTTTTAGTATTTCTGTATGGGGGAAGTCCAGATATAAGACAGTAATTCCCAGTAAACGTCATCGACCAGTCGGAAAAGAAACTGGTCAAACTAATCCTATTGAAAGATTAAATAGGGCTGGCTGAATAAATGTGAAATGTAGGCATGGTAAGGGTTTTGTGGCTTTTCTTGCTCCCACAGGTGCAAGATTTTGAGAGAATCGTGCTTCAAAACCTGGCGTCTTCATCGGCCCGCGTCCTGTAGGGGCGAAGCATTCGGATAGAAAATCTACGGTTTCACCGATAGGTTATTGCCCGAATGCTTCGCCCCTACTTTTTCAGCAGACCCTAAATAATACCTTTCGACAAAGGATTTTTCGGCTGGTGAGAGAGAGTCTATCTTTCTCTAAAAAAATGGAGAATCACGTTGGGGAGCCCTTTGGTATTTTATCCATGACTACAATGCACAGCAAAGCAAAGGATTAAGCCGCCATCACTACTACCGAATCACCACCAGTCAAATCTGCTTCTCTACCAGTAGTTTTTTCAAACAGTCAAACTCACGGGGAGTCACCGATGCCCCAAAACTGTTAGTCTAATCAGATATTATTAGATACCAACAGGTTTTTAGTAGGTGTCATCAAAAATATCTAACTGCTGCAGAGATGGGGGATTATCCGACTTAACTGGTTTAATTTTCTTAATTCCTTGACGCAAACCGATCGCAATTTTACTATGTTTTTCGATTTGACCCATCACCTGCATGGCACGATCGATCACAGAAGCTGGTAAACCGGCTAATCTTCCCGCTTCGATACCGTAGGATTTATCCGCGCCTCCCGGTCGTACTTGGTGCAAAAATACTATCTCATGGGGTAGTTCTTTGACTGTTACCTGATAATTGGCCACATTCTCTAAAATTGAGGCTAATTCGTTTAGTTCGTGGTAGTGAGTGGCGAAAATCGTCCGCGATTGCAGTACCGTGGCTAAATACTCCGCTACAGACCAAGCTATGGATAAACCGTCAAAAGTGGCTGTACCCCGGCCAATTTCGTCTAATAATACTAATGATCTGTCTGTGGCGTGATTGAGAATATTGGCAGTTTCGTTCATTTCCACCATAAAGGTGGATTGGCCCGTAGCGAGGTCATCCACAGCCCCCACCCGGGTGAAAATGCGATCGCAGATGGAGATTTTGGCCGACTTTGCCGGGACAAAACTGCCGGTTTGGGCCAACAATTGAATTAATCCCACCTGTCGCAGATAACAACTTTTGCCACTAGCATTGGGACCGGTGAGAATAATCAAGTCGGGGTATTCCAAACCTTCCTGATTGCCCAAATTAATCGAATTCGGCACAAAAAAGCCGGCCCCAAGGGATTGTTCCACCACGGGATGACGACCATCTTTAATATCGATAAGACGACCATCGGCGATTTCCGGGCGACAATATCCCTGATAAACGGCGATTTCTGCCAATGCTGCCAACACATCCAAAGCGGCGACTTTTGTGGCCACTTCCCGGATTTCTGGGGAAAATTCGGCCACTTGACGGCGTAAATCGCTAAAAATCTCGTATTCTAACTTATTTAATTCATCTACTGCCGTCAGAATTATATTTTCTTTCTCCTTTAACTCGGTGGTGATATAACGTTCCTCATTGACTAAAGTTTGCTTACGCACATAATCTTTTGGGGCGAAATCAGCTTTACTGCGGGGTAAACTGATATAATAACCGAAAGTTTTGTTATAATTAACCTTAAGATTACTAATGCCCGTTCTTTCTTTTTCTGTCGTCTCCAGATTCTTAAACCAATCGATTACTTCCTGATAGTCGCGCCGCAGGGCATCCAATTGGGCATCAATTCCCTCACGAATCACCCCCCCTTCCTTGAGGTGCAGCGGAGGAGATTCCACCAGATGCGCTATCACCTGCTGGCCTAATTTTTCTAAATCGGCGGGAATTTGCTGTAAAGCTTTCAAATAGGGGGAATTTCCTAAGGCGACCAAAGCCGCTAAATCGGCTAATTTGACTAAAGATGCCGCTAGGGAAAGTAAATCGCGGGCGTTAGCCGTTCCTGCGCCAACACGACCGCTTAAACGTTCTATATCGTAGATTTCCCTTAATTTTTGCCGAATATCTTGGCGCAGGGCGGGATTATCCTTTAACTCTTGGATAGTATCTTGACGGGCGCGAATACCGCGAGAATCTAAGAGGGGTTGCAGTAACCAACGACGTAAGGCGCGACTACCCATGGCCGTACAAGTACGATCAATCGCCCATAATAGAGAACCATAGAAGCTACCATCGCGCACCGTTTGGGTAATTTCAAGGTTGCGACGGGTTTGCCCATCTAAAATCAAAAATTCGGAGATAGAGTAGGTTTTTAAAGGTTGTAGGGGGACTTGATTGGCTTTTTGGGTATCTTCAATGTATTCTAAGAGGCCTCCGGCTGCGCGAATAGCGAGGGGCAAATGTTCGCAGCCCATACCCTCTAGGGAACGCATTTTATAGGTGATTAGGAGACGATTTTTCGCTTCTGTGAGAGTAAAGATAGTTTGAGGACGGAGAGAATAACAAAAACTATCGGGTAAACAGGGGGGGAGATGGTCAGATTTTTCCCCGGGGCGCAAAATACGGTTTAAATCGGGGGCATTGATGGGAAAAAGGATTTCCGAGGGCTGTAAACGGCTTAATTCTAGGCTTAAAGCCGTTAAATCGCTGGCTTGGGTGGTGTAGAATTCTCCGGTGGAGATATCTGAATATGCTAATCCCCAATTTTCTCCGGTTATCACCACAGCGGCCAGAAAATTATTCTTTTTTGCGTTTAACATTCCCTCATCGGTGAGGGTTCCGGGGGTGAGCAGCTTGGTGATAGCGCGTTCTACGAGTCGTTTTTCGGCGGCTGCTTCCGTTGAATCCTCTACTTGGTCACAAATCGCCACTGCATAGCCTTTTTCCACCAATAAACGACTATAGCGCTCTAGGGCGTGGTGGGGAACCCCGGTCATGGCGACTCTCCCAATCCCTTTACCCCCTTCCTTGCTGGTGAGAACTAATTCTAATTCTCTGGAGATAATCACCGCATCCTGAAAGAAACACTCGAAAAAATCGCCCACACGATAGAGTAAAAGAGCATTGGGATAGGTTTCTTTTACCTCCACATAATGCTGATACATGGGGGTGAGTTTATCGCGATCGAGTCCGCGATAATCACGATGGGGATCTTTATTGGTAGCCGGTGGTTCTAGGGGAAAATCCGAGGGGAGAGTCATGGGTCAAAGAAAGCTGGACAATGTTTTAATCAACTGTTCCCCTTGCTGCACCTTCCCCACTCCCCTAGGCTGAGAGTGGGTACTGATGCGGGTTAGTTCCATCAAAAATTGAACGGACAAAACCGATAAGCGATAACTGACAACTGAATTTAGATAGACACTTCGCTTAATTCGCGAGTGAGATGATCAAAGGGTTCAGCGATCAAAGAGGTGTCGGCAATACCCGCCTCAGTAGCCATGGTTTGAATCATTTCGCTCATGATTTGGATACCGCGCACCGTCGGACCGATGGGAACCCCGAGGGAATTATAGGTTTCCCGCAGTCCTTGCAGTACCCGTTCATCTAGAACATTAGTATCGGCAGCCACCAGCGCATAACTGGCATAGCGGAGATAGTAATCCATATCCCGCAGACAGGCAGAATAACGACGGGTGGTGTAGGCATTACCCCCGGCGCGGATCAATTCGGGAACTTCTTCAAATAGACGAATCGCCGCCCCACGCACGAGCGCCGCCGAATTAGCGTTAATGAGGGCGGCGGCAGCTAGACGGGCAGTTCCCGAGGCAAAATATTGTTTAAGATTATCGATCGCATCTCGATCGAGATAACGTCCGGTGACATCGTATTTTCTAATCAGGCTAGTTACCGCGTCTCGCATTATTAAGTTTCTCCCAACAGCAATAAAGACATTTTTGAGTTTCGCTTTATTTATAATCTCACAGGGTTGAACTTCGGGGGACATCCCCAGTCTAACTCTCTTGCTTGTCTAACAATTTGTTGTTTTTTTGAGACATTTCTTTACATTTAAGGCATTGGCTGGACCGCCTCTGGGTGGCGGAATTATCCCTTATTAGTCGAGGTAGTGGACGAGGCACTCAAAATGACGAGATTATCCCGATGAATGATGGTTTCTGCGGCCATATAACCTAATAAACTGGCAATACGCTCGGAATGTTGACCTTTCACTCGATCGATCTCCTCACTACTATAATTAACAATTCCCCTGGCCAATTCCCGGCCTTCTTGATCGCACAATTGCACCGATTCCGAGGCGCTAAATTCCCCCTCCACTTTGGTGATTCCGGCCGCAAGGAGAGATTTTCCCCCCTGACAAATGGCTTGAATCGCTCCAGCATCGAGATAGATTTGACCCATGGGCAGTAGTCCGTAGGCGATCCAGCGTTTGCGGGCGTTATCACTGCGTTTTTGGGCCTCAAAACGGGTTCCGATCGCCTCTCCTGCCATAATTTTTAAGATATTACCGGGCTGCCGTCCCCTAGTAATCGCCATTTCTACCCCGGCGCTGGTGGCAATCCGGGCCGCGGCCAATTTAGTCGCCATACCCCCGGTCCCCCACTGACTGCCACTACTACCGGCATCGATCGATAGTTGCGCTAATTGCGCGGGAGTAACTCGGGCAATAGCCGCCGCTTCGGGAAATAGCCGCGGATCGGCACTGTAGAGGCGATCCACATCGGTGAGGATAAATAACCAGTCAGCCTCGATTAAACTGGCTACAAGGGCTGATAAAGTGTCATTATCGCCGAATTTTAACTCATCGATCGCCACCGTATCATTTTCGTTGACAATGGCAATCACCCCTAATTCAAACAAAGCCTGAAAGGTATTATAGGCGTTGACATAACAGGTGCGTTCCATCAATTCGGGACGGGTCAGCAAAATTTGGGCGATCGGTTGACCAAGACTGGTAAAGAGGTCATCATAGATCCGCATCAGACGACCTTGACCGACGGCGGCGATCGCTTGTTTGAGGGCGATTTTTTTCGGTCTTTCCTGTATTCCCAGACGACGGCAGCCCACCCCCACGGCCCCGGAAGATACTAATACCACCCGATGACCGGCAGCGCGCAACCGGGTGAGGACTTCCACTAAAGCGGCGATCGTGGAGAGGGATAATTGGCCGGTTTCATTATCGGTCAAACTGGAAGTACCGATTTTGATCACTATGGTTTGGTTCATCGTCAAGGTGCTTTTGGGGAGGTGTTGCTAGATAGCCAAAGCTTTGATGGCAACTTTAATTAAAGTATAAAAACGGGGTTCAGTCACGTTGACTTCTCTAGCTTGTTGCCGATTTTTGCCTAATAAACCAATGCGCTGGCCTTTCTGCACGACTAAAATATCGCCCTGTTCATTTTTGATACGAATCTCGTTTACATCACCCCAAAAACTACATTGATACATTTTATCGGCGTGCATAAAAATTGCTTTTTTAATATTATTATTTTCTTGGGGTAATCGCACTCCCACTAATTCAATTTCTATGGTTGTATTACCATTCCAAGTATTTTCTTTGAGTTTATAGGCAATATCTAAACGAGTTGGTAAAGGACAATATTCGCCCCAACGCCAAGCTAGGGCTTTAATTCTGGTATTATCGCTTTGAGCCAGCAATAATTTTAAATGATTTTTTCCGATAGTTTTCTGTTCCACTACTCGCACGTTAGGAGTCCAAAAAACGGGTAATTCATTGCCAATTCCCCAGGGTTGCAAACTATCAATTTGTTGAAAAAGTTGCAGGTTTATTTGTTTAAAGTCGAGGATAGTATCAATTTTAATTAAAGGTTTTAATTGTTCTATTTGTAAAATTTTGTGAGAAAATTGACTTAATCTTTGTTTAAATGCTAGTAAATTAGCTGTGGGTAAACTAAACCCCCCCGCCATTTTATGACCGCCAAATTTTCCTAGTAAATCTTGGCAAAATTGCAGGGCTTCAAAAACGTGAAATTCTTCAATTCCTCTGGCAGATCCGCGAATTTTACCCGTATCTTCTTCCTCGTAAGTACCAATAAAAACTGGCACTCCGTACCGTTCCACCAAACGGGAGGCCACAATACCAATCACCCCATGATGCCAATCTTTTTCGACTAATACTAAAACTCGATCTTGTTGCCAAAGAATCGGCGTTTCTTCCACTAATTTAATCGCTTCTTCTTCAATTTTTTCGCACAATTCTTGACGGGTACGATTAATTTGTTCGCACTGCATCGCTCTTTCTAAGGCAATTCCCGCCTCATCGGTGGTTAATAATTCAATAACTATCTGGGGATCACCAATTCTGCCAATTGCATTAATTCTCGGCCCCAATTTAAAGCCAATATCATCCGGTTGTAATTGCTTTTGTTCCTCGCTAATTCCCGCTATTTGCATCAGGGATTGAATCCCGACTAATTGGGATTTGGGCAATTTTCTTAACCCCCGTTTTAACCAGCGACGATTTACCCCGATTAATGGGGCTAAATCTGCTATAGTGCCTAGGGTAAATAATGATAATAATGACTCGGTTAATCCCTGTAATTTACCCATTTTTTGGGCAGTTGTCACCGCTAAAATATAGGCGACTCCCACCCCCGCTAATCCCTGATAGGGAGAGTTAGGGGTTAATAATTTCGGGTTGAGAATAGCGGAGGCATTTGGTAAAATTGGCGGCAGATCGTGATGATCGGTGATAATAACTTTTAATCCTAATTCTATCGCTAGGGCGATCGGTTCGTGAGCGGAAATACCGTTATCAACGGTGAGAATCAATCCGACTCCCGATTCGGCAAATTCTTCGACAATGCGCTGATTAATTCCGTATCCCTCTTTCATGCGACTGGGTATGGCATGATTTACCCTAGCACCGAGATGTCTCAAGGCTCTTAACAGTAAAGATGTACTGGTCATGCCGTCAGCATCGTAGTCTCCACAGATAGCAATTTTATCGCCCCTAGCGATCGCTTTTACTAATAAATTGACACTTTTTTCTAAGTCGGGAAATTCTCCCAGGGGAGAGGGTAAGGTATCCGCTTCAGGATCTATATAAGTTTTAGCTAATTCGGGGGTATCAATACCGCGATTAATTAAGATAGTTGCTAATAAGGATGATAGTCCCATTTCTCGCGCTAACCCCGCGATTTTTTCGGGATTAGCCGCGGCAATATACCAGCGTTGGATGGGATATTTGTAGGTCATTTTTTCTCAAACAATCCAGTAGGGTGCGTTAGCATAGCGTAACGCACCAAAAATAAGGTTAAAAGCGGATTTGGATGGCCCCAGCAGGAGGTTGAAAGGGGAGATTATTATTATTAATTCTCAGGGGAGAACTGGGTACTACCTGCACATTTGGTGTGGTGGGTTGACTTTCGTTGGTACTTAGTAAAGTCAATTGATTAATACTAGGATTAATCGCAAATTGTTGGGTGATAACTCCCGACGGACAACAGGAAGGATCCCGGGGGAGAAATCTTCTCATATTGACGGTGATCATACCATCTTTGGCACTCAGATTATCGACAATTACTCGATCGGCTAACAGGACAGTATCGGTGTTAGTGGCAGTACCGTTATTATCAATCACTAGGGCTAAATAATGTAATTGCTGTTGATCTCTGGTAATCACTCTTAACACGACAATACCATCATTCCTTTGATCATTATTATAGTCCCCCATCAAAGCTTCTCGACTGACTTGCACTCCTAAAATCTGTCCCTCATTGGATTGAAAAATACCATCGCTGACAATTACGGAACCCCGATTGGGAATGTTATAGACGGTATTCCTTAAATTATCCACGCTCAGGGGTGTAGATTGGGCAAGTAAGGGCAGAGAATTGTTTAATAGTAAACTGATACCTAGGAGGATAGATTGAGGCAAAATTGCTAATTTAATCATGGTTGTAATGGGTTGGGTATATTTTCTTGAGTATCGAATAACTGCACGTTATTGATGGTACAAACCATCCCCTGTTGTGCTGCTAATTTATCTCGCCATTGGCTTAATTGTTGTTGACCATTACTACCATTTAACCAGTAAACTGTCAAGAGGCCGAGGGTTTGTTCTGGTTCACAGGAAAAGCCGAGAGTTTTATCGGGTATGTCGGTATTTTCCTCACGACATTGCCAACCTTGTTTTTCAATTAATTCTTTCCAACCTTTCTCTTCTTTAGCAGCCACGGCAATGCGTTGATCTCCTTGGGTACAAAGCCAATTTTTCTGCTGGGTGGGATCATTGGGTAGATCACCAAGATTGGGGGAATTTTGCTTAATTGGGGGCAGCGAGGGGACTTGAGCTTGAACAGAAAAAATCGGTAGTATTAACCAAGTACCGATGAGCATTTTTAACAGTTTCATCCTTTAAAATTGTCATATTTAGGGATTTATGCCTTTAGAATATCACGTTTTTGAGATCTAGATAAAATACTCTCTTAAGATATGTTTAAATCTCTAATGATGGTTTCGATCGCATCAAAGGAAAATTCTCCGGCTAACTGTTGTAAACCTTGGGCAAGGGTAGCATAATCGGGGGGAATTTCTGCGGTTAGGGCGATAATTTTTTCATCATCACATTCTCGCGCCGCTTGTTGCAATTGTCTAATCCAGACGGGACTGATTAATTTTAATAGGGATTGCAGGGAATCGAGGAAAACTGGCGAATAATTGGGTTGATTTGGCTCATTATCGGCATAAATATATTTTAATCCTAAATATTCGCTCATTTTTTGCCAGATAACTTCCTCTCGGAAAGGTTTACGCACGAAATCATCACAACCGGCGGCAATAACCAAGGCGCGATCCTCTTCAAAAGCACTGGCAGTTAGGGCAATTATCACCGTTTTTCCGCGATTATCAGCCTCTAACTGCCGAATTTCCCTAGTTGCTTCGTAACCGTCCTTCACCGGCATTCTCATGTCCATCCAGATAAGATGAGGTTGCCATGCTTGCCAAATTGCGATCGCTTCTTGACCATTAGCGGCCTCTTGCACGGATAATCCTAGGGTAGTCAGGAGTTTCAGCAACAGCAAACGGCTTTCCGGTCGATCATCGACGACTAATATCCGATATTTAGGCTTATTTTCGGCTAAAGCGATTACTTTTGCCCTATTGGTTTCGGTTTTAATCTCATTTTCCCCCACCAAACCCACCTGAATATCAAAACTAAAAATACTTCCTTGACCCAGAATACTACTAACTCCGATCGCACCTCCCATCAACTCAACAAATTTTTTACTGATAGGTAAACCCAATCCTGTCCCCTGTTGGGATTTTCGTCCCGTTTCCGTTTGGTTAAAGGGTTGAAATAGCTTATAAATCTCCTCTGGAGCGATTCCTAGTCCTGTATCTTCAATTTCCCAGAGCAATCGCTGATAATCTTCTCTTTTCTCCCCTAATTTTACCCGGAGAGTCACCCCTCCCGACTCAGTAAACTTCAATCCGTTACCCAAGAGATTGATTAACACCTGTCGCAATTTACTTTCATCAGTACATATATATTGAGGCAGATCGGAGCTGCGATCAAAAATTAAGCTTAAAGCTTTTGCCTGCGCTTGTGAGCGTAGCATTTCGGCAATATTATCTAAAAGAGCGTATAAATCGAAATTACTGGGATTAAAAACCGTTCTTCCCGCTTCTATCTTCGACATTTCTAGAATATCGTTGATTAACTCTAATAAATGTTCTCCGCTACGATTGACAATTTCCAAATATTGCCGATATTCACTGCTGATGCTGCTATCCCGGGATATTAAGCGAGTAAAACCCAAGATAGCATTAAGAGGAGTGCGTAATTCGTGGCTCATGTTAGCTAGAAACTCACTTTTAGCTTTATTTGCCTTAACTGCCGCTTCTTTAGCCTCTTTTAATTCTTTTTCCGCTTCATATCTACTTTCTGCGATCGCAATTAATTCTCCCACCAACCGCACAAAGGTGACATCTTCCTTTGTCCATTGCTTTTCTGCACTTGCATCCAATCCCAGATAACCCACCGTTACCCCACAACTATCCCACATGGGAACGATTAAGAGACAGGGAGTAGAACTATGAGCGAGAATAGCTCTTTCAGGGATAGCAGTAGCGGGTAAATCGTCTAAAGAGTTCAGTTTAACTGGAATACCGTTTAATAATTGTTCAGAAAACCAGGGAAAGGTTTCCGTTGAGAGATTTTGTGATTCTTCCCGAATCGGGATAACCTGCGGATAGTCGGGGTGACAGTATTCATAAACCATACTCCACTGCTGACGACAGGTGGAATATTGAATAATGTAACAGTGAGCGCTCTGGGTAAATTGACAGAGCAGTTCTAGGGTATGATCGATCGCCAAGTGGATATCTTGAGAAATTAGTAATCTTGTCACCCGTGAGAGCAAATTATCGCGATAGGCCTGCATTTCTAGGGCTTTTTCCCGTTTTTTAGACTCTAGTTCCTCAAAATCACTCATAATCAGTTATCAGTTATCAGTTATCAGTTAAAAGGGTTTGGGTGTTGGGGTTTTAGGGTTTGAGGGTATTAGTTGAATTTCCCCATCACCCCACTTCCCCACTTCCCCATCACCCCGTCTCCCGTCTCCCTAATCAAAAAACAGTAAACTTTTCCCCTATTATGTTCTATAGGAATTTTACCGAATCAATATGCTCAAATTATTAGCTTCTCTCCTTCTCTCCTGCTGTGTAGCCTTGGGTGTTTCCCTGTCACCGGCTGCTGCCATGGGAGTCTATGACCTCCCTATTTTAAGCCCCGGAGCGCCCACTTATGTAGTCGATCCCGTTTCGGCCATTAGTGCCGCTAACGAAGGAAAATTAAATAAAGATCTGAAAAACCTCGCCGAAAAAACCGGCCAGGAAGTGAGAATGGTGGTAGTCCGGCGCTTGGATTACGGTCAAAAAATTGACAATTTAGCCGATGATATCCTGAGAGAATGGTATCCTAACTCCGAAGATCGTGCCAATCAAACTATCATCGTCCTTGATACTTTAACCAATAAAACTGCTATTCGGGTTGGGGAGGAAGCAAAACCCCTATTAACCGATGCTATTGCTGATAGTATCCTCTCGGAAACTATGGCAGTTCCCCTCAAAGATGGGGGAAAATATAATCAAGCTTTACTCGATGCTAGTCGTCGTCTAACGGCGGTACTTTCTGGAGAAGCGGATCCCGGACCGCCGGAAGTAGCGACAATTAATATCGAAAGTACCTTTACTACCGCAGAAGAAACTGACGATAAAAGCGCCACGATTTGGGTGATAGTTTTACTGGTTTTAGCCACAGTAATCCCCATGGTTACCTATTTTTGGTACGCTGGTTTTGGTCGCTAAATTAAATTAATGATCTGGGACTGATACAGCTAAAATATTCCCACAGATAGCT
Source organism: Microcystis flos-aquae FACHB-1344 (assembly GCF_014698375.1). Lineage (NCBI taxonomy): Bacteria > Bacillati > Cyanobacteriota > Cyanophyceae > Chroococcales > Microcystaceae > Microcystis > Microcystis flos-aquae. The sequence continues at coordinate 11,478 of NZ_JACJSW010000134.1, forward strand.
CAATTCTCAGCCTGTATGAGCAAGATGAAGTAACTTCTAAGTGGGTGGGTGGAATTAAATATAAGATGAACGTAGGTTGGGTTGAAGCATGAAACCCAACGCCCTACAAATAATTGTGCCTACCTACTTAGTAGATTTTAGTTGTGTCAGTTCACCCCATTTGCTTAACCTTAATAACTAATGTCTAGACTGGTAAATAAATTACAATCCTATTATCGAGAGGAGGAAGGAACTTACTTAATTGAAATTAAACTTAATCAGTTACAGCAAGTCTTTAATTCTCTCGATCCTGCGCCATTTTTAGATAGAGATTTAGACGATAACGCCGAAAACTATATTATTAACTCTGTGGATGAATTCCCCCTAAATACCCCCCTTAAATTAGTCTTTTATCTTCCCAGTAACGAACAGAATACCGCCCGACATCTGTTACCCTCAGCTTTACATAATTATTTTGACTATCGCCAACAGGGAGAACAAAGAAAATTACGCACAATTTGGCGACAGGGACGCATATCTTTGCTAATTGGTCTCTCCTTTCTTTTTGTTTGTTTGAGTCTCAGCGAATTAATTAGTCGTTTTGGCACCGATACATTTATTCACTTCTTAGAAGAAGGATTATTAATTAGTGGTTGGGTGGCCCTCTGGCGACCTTTAGAAATTTTTCTTTACGAATGGTGGCCCGTCAGTTATCAACAAAAGATTTTTGCTAAACTGGCCTACATCCCCATTGAAATCCGTCTATTAGAGGAACCATCCACCCCAGACTCTTTTCGATAGAGCTAATCCTGCCGATGGCTTGTCTTCAAAGTTACAAAGCTTTTAGTTGAAGCAGTTTATAATAAAAGTAACTCTGTACAAAGCTTATCGGGTTTCAGCTTGGCTATTACGGCTGCATCCCACATTTGCAGAAATACCGACAATCAGCAATTATCAGTGACTCTGAAATTGGTACAAAAATATGAACAATCGCGTGTAAGCATCCCACCGAAAAGCTAATGCGCTCCGGGGTTTGGGGGGTAGAACCCCCCAAAAGCTGGGATTGAGTGATAAAACTGAAAGTAACACACCCAATTTTAGGAGAAAGTTTCCCCTGAAAAATCCCAAATCAGTAGATTTACAAAAATGAGATGCACCAGGCCATTACTTTCTCCTCAAACTTTTAACTAAGTAGTCGGGCCTAACTTTTTTCAGTCTGGCGATTATTGGCGTTTCATCTCTACCAATCCTGACAAAATTTCATTTAGATAGGAGTCCTAATGTTAATCCATGTTGGTTATGAATTTGGCTTTGATGCCCCCTTACCCGTGGTCATGTTGTTAAAACTTTATCTACACCCCTCAATTTTAAATCAAGTTAGACAATCGGAAAATTTGCAGGTGGAACCGGCAACAAAAATAGAAGAATTTTTAGATAGCTTCGGTAATCGAACCAGTCGTCTAATTTTACCCGACGGACAGATCCGCATTCACAATGAAGCAGTTATCGAGAATGAATGGAAACCCGATATCGTTAATTGGAATGCCCAAGAAATTCCTTTAGCAGAGTTACCAACCCAAGTTTTTCCCTACCTAATGAGTAGCCGTTATTGCGAAGTAGATTTGCTTGCGGAAATTGCCTGGGAACTTTTCGGACAAACTCCCCCCGGTTGGGCAAGGGTACAAGCGGTTTGTGATTGGGTTCATAGTCACATTCGTTTTGGTTACGAATACGCGCGGGTGACGAAAACCGCCTATGATGTCTATCGGGAAAGAACGGGGGTTTGTCGCGATTTTAACCATCTAGCTTTGACTTTTTGCCGTTGCCTAAATATTCCTGCCCGTTATGCCTCCGGCTATCTCGGAGATATCGGTATTTCTTCCCAACCCCTACCGATGGATTTTAGTGCTTGGTTTGAAGTCTATTTAGACCATCAATGGTACACTTTTGATGCTCGTCATAACACCCCCAGAATCGGGCGGATTTTAATGACTCGCGGCTTAGATGCCGTCGATGCTGCCCTAACAACTTCTTTTGGTCAAGTAAATTTAACAAAATTTAAAGTATGGACGAGCGATGTTTCCCACCTCTATGCTTAATCAGAGTATTTATTAAACCTCTTGCATAATTAATTTTTGAGGGTTCAAAAACGGCAAAAATAAGGATTAAATTGCCTGAAAGTGCCAGCCATTGGAGTGAACGGGGGGAATAAAACCCTACACCCCACACCCCACCAACAAGATTTTTCAGCAAACCCTACTTAGATAAAAATTACTTTTCTACCTTAACCCGTTGAGTAACGACAACAATCCCATCTCCTTGGATTAAAATCGCCGATAACCAACGATTTTCCGGTGTTGCCGGCGCTTTTACCCGCTTAAATAAACCGCCGGACTGTAATAATTCCAATTCTAGAGGCTTTGTATTAATATAACGCTCAATATCTACTTTCTCATCGATCGCCGTTCCGGCCAATAAATCATCCCCTAAAGGTTCGCGGACAATCACATCAAAATCAAATTCTTCACCCACTTTCACCCTTTCGGGAATTCTCACTTGAATACTGGGGGGATTTTTGCCGGTGCTTAACTCAACCCTCTCGCTTAAAATCTCCTGATAAACCAGTTTATTCCCCTGAAATTGTTGACGAGAACGAATCGTAGCATTCATTCCCACCGCTCGTCCCTGCACCTTTCCTGTCCCGGTAATTTTAGTAATTGTATTGGCCGTTAACTTGTCCCCGGAACGACTCCAAGATTCGAGAGTCGTGGTGTATTGTAGATTGTTATAACGTTCCCAAAAATGAGTTAAAGCCTTTTTAGTTTTTTCGTAGGTCAAGCCATCGGAGTTAGTAAATTTCGGACTATAAAACTCCATTAATTGCTTGAGATTTCGCTCATTAGCCGCCGTTTCGATTTTGGAGATAAGCGTTTTTAAATTAGCTGGAGCAGTTTCTGGCTTTTCGGCCCGCAAACTGGTGGCAAGGGTAAAAGTTAACCCTAAACCTAACAGCAACGATAGGGAAAAATTGAGGGATTGACGAAAAAATTTATTGGGGATTGTGTTCAAGTTACGCATTAGTGATAGTTTGTGTAAGGATCAATAACTATGGTAGATTATTTCATTCTAGGGCTGAATTTACCCTCTCTCGAATTATGGCACGCACTCCAACCCGTCTCTTGATTGCCGCTAGTGGTACTGGTGGTCATTTATTTCCCGCTTTGGCCCTGGCCGAGCGCTTGCCGGATTACGAGATTGAATGGTTAGGAGTTCCAGACCGTCTGGAACAGTCCTTAGTTCCAAAAACCTATCCCCTGCACACTATTCCCATTGAGGGGTTTCAAACCCGTTTGGGGTTAAAAACTCTCAAGATTCTGCTGCGTCAACTGCGGGCCATTTGGCAAGTGCGTAGTTTAATCAAAAAACGTCAGATAGCGGCAGTTTTTACCACCGGGGGTTATATCGCAGGTCCGACGATTTTAGCGGCTCGTTTAGCCAATATTCCCGTCATCCTACACGAATCTAACTACATACCGGGCAAAGTCACGAAAGTTCTCGGTCGCTGGTGCGATACGGTTGCCCTCGGTTTTCAGGGAACCGCCAGCTATTTACCCGGCACTCGCACCACTTGGGCTAGTACGCCTGTACGAGAGCAGTTTCTCATTCCCCAGTCCCTGGATTTACCGATTCCAGAGACTGCTTTTTTAATTGTCGTTGCCGGTGGTTCTCAAGGGGCCGTGGCTCTTAATCAAATTGTCCGACAAAGCGCTCCCCAATGGTTAGAAAAAGGCATTTATATCGTGCATCTCACGGGAGAAAACGACCCCGAAGCGGATAGTTTGCGCCATTCTAACTATTTTTCCCGGCCTTTTTACGACAATATGGCGGGATTATGGCAAAGAGCTAATCTAGCTATCAGTCGCTCCGGTGCCGGCACTTTAACAGAATTAGCGATCACTTGTACGCCTTCGATTTTAATTCCCTATCCTTTTGCTGCCGAAGACCATCAGTTCTATAATGCCAAAGTTTTCGCTGAAGCTCAAGCCGCTTATCTTTATCGTCAAAATGAGTTAACTGCTCAGTTTTTAGGCGAATTAGTCCTGGATTTATGGTCTAATCCCGAAAAATTGGCCGCCATGGCCCAACAAGCTTCTCATCTAGCCATTAGTGACAGTGCCGATTTATTAGCCGATTTGTTGAGAAGAAAGAGTCACAAAGATAGTTTTTGAAACAAATCAGCCACCGGAAAAGTGAACCCCGGAACCACATCTTCCCCCTCCAGAAAATCTCCTGATGTTAATAATCCCTGCGGTTCGTACCCGCAACGATAAACTAAAACATAGTGTTGACGGGGACTGATAACCCAGAGCAAACGAGTCCCATTGGCAAAATATTCGGCAATTTTGTCCTCGATTTCTGCCACTGTATTCCCTGGAGAGAGAATTTCTACCACTAAATCGGGCCCACCTTCTAAAAAACCCGTCGGCAATTCTTCCAATCCTTGCAGACGTTCCTTGGCAAAAAAGGCTATATCAGGAGAACGTTTATTGCCATTTTTCATGGTAAAAGCAGTGCTGGAGTCCAATAATACCCCTAGTTTTCGAGATGTTACTAAAGCGAATAAAGCAGCACTTAAAATAATGGCAATATAACCGTGTAAAGCCCCAGAATTACCCAGATTAATTAACTCTCCCTTGACCAATTCGTAACGATTACCATCGTCAGGTAACGCCATAAATTCTGCATCAGTCCATACTTTTGTCTCTGGAGTTTTCATCACAGTAGTTTCTCGAATAGACATAATTTATCCTCGGTAAATATTCACAAGTAAAACCCTTAAAGAATTTCCTGTAACATCCGATTGGCCTGGGAAGCGTAACCACCACCAAATAAATTAAAGTGATTGAGAATATGGTAGAGATTGTAAAGAGTTTTGCGCTGTTGATAACCGGCATCGAGGGGAAAAACATCGTTATAACCCCGATAAAAAGCCGCCGGAAAACCGCCAAAAAGTTCCGTCATGGCTAAATCTACCTCCCGGTCTCCCCAATAGGTGGCCGGGTCTAAAATTACTGGTTCCCCATCGACGGTAATGGCCGCGTTTCCCGACCATAAATCACCGTGGACAAGGGAGGGATGGGGTTGATGCTGACTCAAAATCTCGCTAATAGCGGGAATAACTTGATCCTCGTCGGGAAAATTGCCGCCGCGCTCCTTTGCAAGTCTTAATTGATAGCCAATACGCTGATGAGCGAAAAAATCCGCCCAACTGTTACTAACGGTATTGATCTGGGGAGTAGAACCAATGGTATTATTACAATGCCAACCAAAGCGATCGGACAGGGAAACTTGATGTAAACGAGCTAAATTTTGCCCCATTTTTTCCCAGCTTTGACTATTGCCACCGCCGAATTCTAACCACTCTAGCACTAAATAACTAGATTTCTCGGCAATTCCCCAACAAATTGGCTCCGGAACCCTGATAGTCTTGGTAGCGTGAATTTGCTTTAATCCTAAAGCTTCGGCGGCAAACATGGCCTCTTGGTTCGCTTGGTTAATCTTAACGAAATAAATTAAACCATTGCCAGTGACCGCATAACCCTGATTGATGCAGCCACCACTAACGGGATGACTTTTCTCAATTTCAAAAGGTTTTTCCGTGGTTTGGGTAATATGTCGGGCAATTTGAGTCCACATAGGTTATCAGTTATCAGTTATCAGTTATCAGTTATCAGATGTAAGTTTTAAGTTAATTAGTTATTTAGTTATCAGATGTAAGTTAATTAGGTTCTTCGGTTTTTGTTATGCAATGGACGGGGGTTATAAGGGATGGAACCCTTATATAGAAAGGCATTTGGCGATTTTTGTCAATTATTTTTTATCTAGAGCGAACTAATCAATTAAGTCTCTTGCCAGATAAGGATTTAGTCGATTTATGCCCCCCTATCGAACCATACTAAGTAACGAAGAACCGTTAATTAGTTATTTAGTTATTTATTTATCTTCATCTTTATCCCTGATTACTGATTACTGTTCACTGATTACTGATTACTGTTCACTGATTACTGAATTGGTCTTACCACCACCACACCGTAAGCGTTAGGATTTAAATACTCTTGACAGGCATTTTGAATATCCTCTAAAGTGAGGGCTTCAATGTGTTGGGGATAACAAAAAGCTGGTTGTAAATCACCGATCTGAGTATGATAATAACCGTAAAGGTTAGCTCGATCGCTCGGTCTTTCATTGCTAAAAATAAACCGATTGGCCACTTGGGTTTTGACTCGTTCCAGTTCAGAAACTGTCACAGCTTCCTGTTGAATTTGTCCAATCTGTGCTACTATCTCCCTTTCCACTTGCTCGATATTTTCCGAGGCTAATTGGGCCGACACGGAAAACACTCCTTGCACTGCTTGGGACATATTACTGGCAGTTATTTGGGAAACTAAGGCCTTTTCTTGGCGCAGAGATTGAAATAATCGCGATACCTTGCCCTGACCCAGAATAGCCGCTAAAACATCGAGAGGATAGGTTTTTTCTAAGTCTCTCAACCCCGGCACTTTCCAAAATAGGATTAAGCGGGCCTGCTGCAAATTTTCATCCTCGTATTCTTGACGGATAATCTCGTTAAAGGGAGTTTCGGGCTGTAGATGGGCGATAGGATGGGAAATAAGCCCAGAATCGCCCTTACTGCCTAAAGTATCTAGAGAATCGCTCACAATAGCCATTAAATCATCTACAGGCAAATTACCCACCACCGCCACCGTCATCCATTCGGGACGATACCAAGTCCGATGAAAATCGCGCATTTGTTGAGGAGTAAGATTTTCAATCACTGCCGTCGGACCCAACACCGGACGACGATAGGGTAAAACTTGAAAACAAGTCTCCATGGTGCGATAAAAAGTGCGACGACGGGGATTATCCTGAGAACGACGAATTTCTTCTAAAATAACCTGTCTTTCCCGCTCAAAAGCTTCATCGGGGATTAAAGCTTCTAAAACCACTTCTAGCTGCAGCGGGGCCAGATGGGCGAAGTCCCGCGGGGCAGTGGTAATGTAATAATGGGTGTATTCTTGGCTAGTAGCGGCATTAGTCACCGCTCCCCTCGATTCGATCGCCCGTTCAAATTCACCACTGTCTAAGTTACGGGTTCCCTTAAAAACCATGTGTTCGAGAAAATGAGCCATCCCATTGATCTGATCCGATTCTAAGGCCGAGCCGACCTGCAGCCAGACATTGAGATTAACCGCTTCTACCGGTTGACTTTCGGCAATAATCGTTAAACCATTGGCAAGACGGTGCAGAATCGGAGTGTTAAGCGTGGCAGGTTTCCCTAGGATAGCCGTCATTCTTTATTAGTCCTCGGTGATCACTCTGGCAAAAATTGTCACTTTTCCCTATTGTAGTCCCAGACTTTCACGGAGCCAACAAGATCAGGTGTTGGCCAGCAATTACAAATTCAGAATGTAGCAAAATTGATCGAGGTAGGGTGTCGCTAGCGCCAGTGAACGCACCGTTAATGGAGGCTGCCGGGATATTCATTCCAAGAAATCGCTTTAGTCAATCAGGGGGTTGACCGTCATTTAAATTTCTAAAATATAAAGTTTTGTGACAACTTGAGACGATCGCAGGAGTTGGTTGTGATTTCTTTTATGAAAGCAGTTGAGAACATCATCTATGCCGTTAACCCAACCCTGTTTCTCCTCTTCTGAAGTTCGTCTGAATTCCATGGTCTCCCATCGCGATCGCGGAACTTCCCTGAAGCAAACCGATGATGATGACCTGCAATACCTCGCCCTGCAAGCGCGTTCCTATACTGGGACAGTGGGTTTGCAGCAGCAAGCCGCGATCGCTCGGTTACTTGATGCTCTGCGATTTTCGGGTCGGCTACGGGGTCGAGGTCATTATTCGGTAGAGGTCTATGAGGATGCGGTTAATCGAACGTTATGTTGGGTTGCTTTCCACCTCGACCAGTTCGATCCTGACCGGGGCAGTTTTCTGGCTTGGGTCAACTATCGGCTGGATATTCTGTTGCGAGAGGCGTATGCGGAAACGCTTGACCCGCTGGTCAGGGCGCAGAAGCAGCAATTGATTCGTCGCAAGTACCAACTGACGGCAATGGTTAGTCTAGTCGCTAAGGTTGGGCTGGGTTTCTGGTTAAGGTTACAGGTTAAAGGGATCGCGATTGATGAACAAAGTTTTGTCTGGTTGGCGGTTCTCTGTCGGTTATCTGGGCTAAGAAAGGCTAATCGGGCTTTGGGCGATCGCGTTTTTCTGGATCTGGCAAGGGCAACGTTATCGGTATCGCCTTTACAGCAGGTGAGCGGTGAGTCTGTTGTCTTTGAGAATTTGGCTCAACCAGTGGAGCAGCTTTGTTTGTCGGAGTTGATCGCTGAGTATATTGAGTCTGATCCGGAGTTGTTGTCTCGCCATCATGTCCATAATTGCCCGAAGGCGACTTTGAAGGCAATTTTGAGGGCGCGATTGGAGGCGCGATCTTGGCAGGAGATCGCGGATTCTTTTAGTTTGACTGTGGCAGTGGTGAAGAATTTTTTCTCGCGCCAGATGAAGACGGTTGCGCCTTTAATTGGACAGGAAATTCTGTCTTATTTGTAGTTTTTTAAGGAGGTGAATAGCTTTTGAAAAACTCACTGGCTGAGTTTGCAGGGATTCTTGTGGAAAATTTAAGCTTCCAATGGGGGGAAATCAAGATAATGCCGACACGAATTAATCATAGTTCTGTATTTTTGATTGCTCTAGGAAGGGAAGCCCATGAAATCGCGGATTATTTTTGTCAACAACATTCTGATTTTGCTCTAGCTGAACAAGTCTATCTCAATACTTTGGCTGTGTATGCGGTCAACTGTTGCTTACGGTCTCTGGGTATTGCCACAGATTTGGAAGCGAGTGATAGCTGGAATCCCATCATGCGATCGCGTTTAATGGTAGCGGATTTGGTGGTGAAAGGTAAGGGAAAAGTAGAATGTTGTCCTGTGATGCCGGGTGAGGATTTTATTGAGATTTCTGAGGAGGTTTTATCGGATAGAATTGGTTATCTATTTGTTGAGATTAATGCTGAGATGTCTGAGGGAAAGGTGTTGGGTTTTTTGGAGAAAGTCAATGAAACTAAGTTAAGTCTTTTGGCATTGCTTTCTCTGGATGATTTGCCAGCATATCTGGAGAAAATCAATTCACCACAATTAAGGTCTCAAATTTAATTTGGGCTGAGTTTTTTGAAGAGTAATCTGTTTCAGTTCGATTGTTAAAGTTTTGAAGTAATCAAATTAAGGAGAAAATTTATCATGAATCGTCTAATTTTTCACGCATCAATTACGACTGTTACTGGTGCTGCGCTATTATCCTTCATCGGAATAAATTCTGCTCAAGCAGTAAGCATTACATTTTTTCCATCTACTGTATTCTCATCTGACCCTACAATCCTCAATCAAAATGTAGGCATCACAGGATATACAATTGAGGATTTTGAAGACAAAACTCTAATTCCTGGTTTAAGTATTACTTATTCTGGAGGAGTTTCTACATCAACGATTACAAGTCTTCCTAATCTTTCAAATACATATTCTCAAATCTGGGATGGTCAACACACATTATTTAATATTCCTAGTAACCAATTTAGTAATGGTATATATTGTCCGAGTACAGAATGTGCAAAACTTACTACACTTAATTTTAGCAGTAGCATTATATCAGTGGGAATTGGGCTTTCAGGGTTTCAATCTTTAAATCCCCCATCATCTTTTCCAGGAGATGTTCCAATAACAGATCATCGCCTCTTCATCAATGGCATACCTTTTTCACAAACAATTGAACAGCTTGCAGGAGCAAATTGGAAATCGGCAACACTTCAACGTAATGCTTACTTGCGTATTGATGCACTACAAGGAGAATCGATTTCCTCGATAGGATTTGAAAATATAACGACCAGAAATGTTGAATCTCGTAACAAAACTTTACATTTAAGAACATGACAACCCCAGAACGCCATTTTTCAGATTGAATAGACAATTTTCCTAAACCAGTGTACATAGCTGATATGTTGACA
>NZ_JACJSW010000135.1:0-9571 GCF_014698375.1 Microcystis flos-aquae FACHB-1344
CCTATGGTTGTGAGAATTGACCAATTGCTGGCCGCTTGAAAATCACTTATCTCGCTTTTATCTTCCTCAAAAATTACATCTTTTACCCAATGTAACTGATTTTCTATTTTCCAGTGTCCTCGAATAATTTTAGCAAATACTTGGGCGGATTCAGTTAGGCTACTGATATAGTAAGCTGTTTCTTCATACGTTTTATCCCCGCGACTACCCCTTCTTTCTACTTTAATAACTCTTCGTAGATTTTCAAACCCTTGTCTTTCATTTTTCCTCACCTTAAAAACTTCTATTTTTCTTGATATTTTTCGTCCATGACTATTATCTTGTTCGAGAAAGCAACTTTCTGGCTTTGAGGAATTACTCAGGTCTTGCATTCTGATTTCCTTTAACCGTGATAACATAATCATTTTTACTCTTGGCTATTAAGCTGATTGTTTTTTTCTGACAGTGTAAAGCATCCCCAGTAAAAACTTTATTTTCGAGAGTGCAATCCTGAATTATAGCTTGACCTTCGTCGATTTCAGACACTTTTTTGTTTTCGATTCTTTTTAAGTGTAATACTAAGCCACTTTCTTGACTAAATAATGAGACAAACATGATAAAATTTTGTTGTTCATTGTTAGGATTTTTTCGGGTGTTTTTGAGACTTTTTCCATCTATACCTAGCCAATTTATGTCATCTCTTTGTCCATATTCTTCTAATGCCCATTCATTAAACATTTTTAAAAAACTCTGCCAGTCAACTCCCATCATTACCCTTCTAATTGTTGAATAGGATGGGACTCTTTCTGGAATTATGTTAAATTCTTGACTGAGCCTGTGCCGATTATTTTTAGCAAACTCTCCTAGCTCTCTCTAACCTGAGTATCCTAGCATTGTTCCCAGTATTATTACTACTAATACTATCCATAAAGGGTGTCTTTTTCCTTGATCTTTCCGAAAGTCCTTGACTTGTTTCAGTTTTTCTATTAAGCTCAACATATGTTTTAAAAGTTGCCGGTCACTCCTCATTTTACCTGACAGTGATCGCTTTTACTTTTGATATTCTGATGGGAGAATGAAACAGCCCTAGGCCACACCCTGCCCCCACGAAAAACTTTTTGCCGCAAACCCTAAATAAGAGGGGTTATTCATAATGAGTCCACATCCGTATAACTTTGACAACCTTCTCTTCTGGAATAACCTGATAAACCAAACGATGCTGAATATTAATACGTCTGGAATAATAGCTCGCTAAATCGCCACTGAGTTTCTCATAAACAGGATAAGATTGATACGGATTTGACTTAAGAATATTTAATAACTCGTTAGCTTGTTTTGCCAACCCAGTACGAGCCAGCTTTTCAGCATCTTTTTTCGCTTGTTTGGTAAAAACCAACTGCCAATTATCCATTTAAAATTGCTCTGATACTCGCCTCATCCACACAATCTTCAATAGAAGTTTTGCCACCTTCAATAATTGAATCTACCATACCCGGAATAGAATACAAATAAAGCGTTTCTTGAATAGAGTTCCAATCTTCCTCAGCAATTAAAATAGCATTTTTTTTAGTACCAGATAACAAAATCGGTTGATGATTATCATTGGTATCATTCACTAATTCATCAATTTGTTCTTTGGCTTCAGTAACAGTAACAATTTTCATGTAACTATCCCTTAAATTAACAACAAGAGCGTAACCAATTTTAACACAAGTTAAGTATTATTCAGTATAATAGCACCTTTTCTAAATATTTGTCAAATTTATTTTTGCTTATTCTCGTTGCCAATTCTTGATAAGTTGTCTTGCTCTGAAGAATGGTACATTGACTGATTGATTACTTTTCTGGGTGTTCCTAGTGGATTGAGTAAAGCACTAATAAAAACATTGGTATCTATAACAACTCGATTAGGATTCATCTACTAATAGTTCTGTTAGTTTATCTTCTGTCAAACCTTTAGCTTGAGCCTTTTTGCCGACTTTATCCATAATTGAGATAAGACTTTCTGAATTTTCCTCAATTGTAAGATTAACTTCTTGTTCAGGAGAAAATCCTAACTGAGCGATTAGTGTAGGAATCTCCGATACCTTAATATTTTTGAGAACCTGTTGCATGGCTTAACTAGGTGTATCTTCAACCTTGATTGTACTCTATTCAATCACATTTAACGGTGTTCCTAAAATCCTCCTCGACCTCTTCGCCGCAACTTCAACCCTCAAGCACCAAATAAAACCCTCCCAATCCACCGAAAAAGAAACCACAAAAGTAGGCTAAATTGCTTCTAAAAACGGGATAAATTGCCACTTCATGTCATCTTGAGTGGGTTTATTTTTTACCTTTATTAACTTGATTAAATACCTTAAAAATTGACAGCAATCGCACTATAGCAGAATGACAAAACCTTCCTGAGTAAAATGTTTATCATGGGTCAATATCTCGATAATTTCCAGTGCGATCGCTCTGTCACGAGTAGGGTGCGTTCCCTGATGCCATCCTTGTTACTCCATTTTTTGATCATGGGGAACGCACCATCTTTAAGTTAAAATTTAGGCGGACAAATAAAGCTAAGGGACTTGCGTAAAAATAAGATGCCAGCTAGGAGGGCAGAACCGTCACATCCCATTTGGGCAAAGTTTCAGAACGCTGCGTTGAAAGGTGGCAATTGTTCTAGTTCTTTAGCCAAAACCTTCACCCCTTTTTCATAAGTTCCTTCTACCAAATGCACTAGAGGTTTTATACCCTTCCAAGTCATGTTAGAAGCCCAATTAAGAGCCGCATCAATTGAATCTAAAATTGCCCCATTCCAATAGTTCTCTAAGACGGACCAACACCGTTCAATGGGATTATATTTACTATGGTAAGGTGGGTAGTAGATGAGCCGTATTTGCCACTGCGTTTTTTGGGCAAATTCTACCATTCTTTTGATAAATTGAGTGCGGTTGCTGCGAGTGGCGGCTCCTCCATCTAAATCAATGACTAATTCTTCTAACCCTGGATAGATTGCTTGATTTTCTTGCCACCACAACTCTAAACAATCTACTACAAAATCTGAGGTTTCAGCCGATTGACCGAAATAAATTGACAGGCGTTCTCCCCTCACATCTAGAATTCCTAAAGGGACTAAAACAGCCGTCCATTCCCTATCATGATCATCAGCTTTTAATGGCTCGAGATAGCGGGCTTTCCCCTCACGAGATAAATTGCCTATCTTAACTTTAGCTTTGCTATCCAAGTAAATTCTCAAAGATTTAGTCTGGTTGTCAGCGGCTTGATTGGCTTGAGCTACGTTGGCAAAAATTGCCTCAGTTTCTGGAATTTTTTTGAGCGGTTTTATTTTTTGTGTTTTTTTTAAACTCTAGCCCATTCGATTCAAAATATCTCCAATGGTTTGACGAGAGGGCAATTGTTCGTCTCGATAGCCTTTTTCTTCTTTTAATGCCTCTCTTACCTCTCTGGCACTAATTTTTGTAAAAGCAAAAGTTGATTGGAATTTAGGGTCTGCTTGCGAGTACATCTCCACTAAACTCTTAATATCTGCCTCTAAGTTTGGCAGCAGTTCCTCCGTTTTTTTTCTCCCCCTAGCACGATAATTATCAACGCAAATAATTCCAGTTTCTAGCTCTTTCAATCCCGTTGCTATTGCCTGCCTAGACCATCCCAATTCTGTTTCGGCCCGGCGCGGCGAAGAGTTAAAATAGTCTATAGTTACTTGCGCCATAAAAGCCCTTTTCTTAAAACCTGTCAGCTTTTTTGCCGCATCTTTCAAGCTTGATTTGATTTTTTCAGTCAGTTCAGTTACCATAGTTGAGAGTGGGAGTAACAAGTTGCTTCTCTAGTATAGGTGGTAATTTATTAATACGCAAGTCCCTAAGTCGAGAAAGCAATGAAAATCAAAGCTATTATCCATCCCGCCCAAGAAGGAGGTTACTGGGCGGAAGTTCCTGCACTCCCTGGCTGCATAACAGAAGGGGATAGTATTGATGAACTCATCAATAACCTTCAAGATGCCATCCAAGGCTGGTTAGAAGTTGCCAACGAAAGCCAAACACCAGAGCCTATTTCATAGGAGAGAAAAAATCCCTAACCGAGTAGTATTGACGGATCCGCCATCACCCCGGCAATTTGTTGGTCCAACTGTTCTAAATTTTCCGCCGGTTCAAGGCAGCATAACCCTTGACAAATTAACCCAAATGTGCTAAGGGGCAAACTGGCATCGACTCGATACACCGCAGTGGGCAAATAGCGACTTAACAGCGGCTCGATCGAGCTTTCTGGGGCGCGCAGACAGAAACCGTGACGATAGTGATCGAGGGCGACAAATAAACTGGGGCAAGCGGTGGGGGACTCTTCTAGGATGGTACTAAAAGATTGCAAGGCCTTTTCGGCCCGATCGAGATATTCTAGATTTTCCGTCAATCGCGACAGACGAACTAAATTAGCGATCGCAATTCCGTTGGCCGAAGGGGTGGCATTATCCGTATAACCCCGTTCTCGCACGATCAGATCGAGACTATGATCAGAAGCAGTATTAAAATATCCCCCCTCATCCTCGGACCAAAACCAGCGGTCGAATTCCCCTTGTAGATCGATAGCCGCCTCTAACCAGCCAGTTTCTTGGGGATTAGCCGTTTGCAAGTCCAGTAAAGCCTTAATAAAATAGGCAAAATCCTCCGATTGGGCCAAAACCGAGGCCTGACCCTGATAATTCAAGCGCTGAAAACGGCCATCTAACCACTGATGCTTGAGAATAAACTCGGCCGCGACCGTAGCCATTTGCCAGTACAAAGGTTCGCTAAAGACAGCAAAAGCCCGGGCTAAACCAGAAATCATCAAACTATTCCAAGCGACAATCATTTTCGTATCCGTTACCGCCGGAATCCGTCCCGGCCAAGAGACGGTTTTCGCCTCTTGATTGTCTCTGGCTGGGGGAAAAAGAGCTAATTGGGCTTGAGAACTGCCATAACGCCGAATAAATAACTTATCGAGCATATTTTCTATCTCCTCCCCTAATTCTCCCCCTTGCCGACGTTGCAGGACATTACGACCCTCAAAATTCCCCTCGGCAGTGACGGTAAAATTAGCCTGCAGCAGCCCCAATTCCTCGGTCGAGAGATAATCCCTTAACTCCAGAGCCGACCAGACATAAAAGGCCCCTTCCTCCGGCTCCCCATCCGTGGCCTTCTCAAAACTATCGGCATCTTGGGCCGCATAAAAATAACCTTCTGGGGCGGTCATTTCCCGTTTTAGCCAGTTAACCGTGCCTTTAATCCCTCTCTCAAAGGCCGCCTCTCGATCACCGGCACTCCACAAATTGGCTAAATATTCGACAATTTGCCCGTTATCGTAGAGCATTTTTTCAAAATGGGGAACTGTCCACGTCGAATCCACCGTATAACGATGGAATCCTCCCCCCACATGGTCATAGATTCCCCCCAGGGCCAGATCTTCCCCCCGTTGATAGGCCGCTTGCCGGAGGGAATCGTCAAAATCGTCACCAAAGCGACTACCCTGCAAAGCCAGATGAGAATATGGAATCATCGGAAAACTGGGCCGACCGTAATTATTGGGATTAACCTGAATCACCGCCGTATTTGTCTCGATTCCTGTGGCTAAAAGGGAAGGATCGGTTAAATTGGTCTCTGCTCGCGGTAAAACAGCCGATTGACGCAGTGCGCCCAGCATTTCGGCCGTGAATTTGCTTAATTTCTCCTTTTCCTCGTCATAATAACGACGTACCGATTGCAACACTTGCAGAAAACCGGGCCGGTTAAAGCGCGGTTGCACGGGAAAATAGGTGCCACCATAGAAGGGAATTAAACTATCGGGTGTTAGGAAGACATTCAGAGGCCAACCCCCTTGACCGACCATCATCTGCAATGCTTGCATATAGATGCTATCGATGTCCGGTCTTTCCTCGCGATCAACTTTGATCGGTAAAAAATACTGATTGAGATAATCGGCAATGGCCTGATCGGAAAAAGCTTCTCCTTCCATAACCGTACACCAATGACAGCTAGAATAACCGATCGAGAGAAAGATCGGTTTATCTTCTCTCCTGGCAATTTCTAGGGCGCTGTCACACCAATACCACCAATCGATCGGGTTTTCGGCGTGTTTTCGCAGGTAAAGACTTTCAGATTCAGCCAGATGATTAGTCATGGGAAAAGGGGAATGGCTCTCTTGAGTTTCGTGTTAAAATAGTACAATAGGATACAGTATAGCAGGAGGTGACTATGGACATCTATTTAGCTACCCTACTTCAGGCGACGAAGGGTGTAGCTGAAGGGATAAATAATAAAATCAAACTGATTAAAAGACAAGCTTACGGTTGTAGTAACTTTGAAAATTTTCGATGACGGTCACTAACCCCGCCCTAAAAGCGACGGGGCTTGCCTAGACCAATTTAGGCGACGCAAGTAGAGACTACCGCATTGAGACACCATCTGGCACAGACCTCCGAATACTTCCCTAGTTCGGATTTCCTCTCAGCTTTATTGGTAAAGCGTTGTTAGACAAGACATCTTGATTGTGTTGCGGTAAGGGACTTTAACTTTACTCTTAAGGATTATCTCCATGGCAAGAGTTCCTGTTATCTCAAAAGACGGAAAACCGTTGATGCCCACCAAATCCAGTCGGGCCAGACGGTGGATTAAAGAAGGAAAAGCTATCGGTAAATTCAACGACTTAGGTATTTTCTATGTCCAGCTAACCGATGAACCCTCTAACAACAAAACCCAACCGATTGCTATTGGTATTGACCCGGGTAAATTATTCTCTGGAATTGGCGTTCAATCCTCTCTTTTTACTCTTTGGAAGGCTCACTTAGAATTTCCTTTTAAACGAGTAAGAGAACGACTGGACAATCGCTGCTTAATGCGAAGAGGACGTAGAGGAAGACGGATTAACCGCCAACTTCCTTTTAATCTAAGAGCGCATCGACAAAAACGATTCTCAAATAGAAAACAAGGAAAATTAGCTCCCTCAATCAGAGCTAATCGTCAACTTGAACTTCGAGTCGTTTCCGAACTAACCAAAATCTATCCAATTACCGATATTTACTTTGAGTACATCAAAGCCGATATTGATTTAACTTCCGGTAGAAAAGGAGCTAAGTCTGGAAAAGGTTTTTCGTCGGTTATGGTCGGACAGAAATGGGCTATTGAGCAACTGTCTCAATTGGCAACAGTCCAGACTCGCTTTGGTTGGCAAACCTCTAATCTCAGAAAACATTTGCGACTAGAAAAGTCCAAAAATAAAGCAGAACAATCACCCGAAAGTCATGCTAACGATGGAATTGCTCTTGCCTGTTTTCAATTTTTAGATTATTTGCCATTCCATACTTCTAATGGACATGGATATGATTGGAAGGGTTATGTTAAAGTAACAAACGCTCCCTTTGCTGTCATCAAACGTCCTCCTATTAGTCGTCGTCAACTTCACCTGATGGTTTTTTCTAAAGGTGGTAAACGACGTAAATATGGTGGCTCGACCACAAGACATGGGTTCCGTAAAGGAGATTTAGTTTCTTCTCCCAAAGGAATTGGTTATGTTAGTGGAGATACCGAAAAACAGCTATCTGTAAGCGATACTAATTGGAAACGATTGGGACAGATAGCTGTTAGCAAGATTCAGTTAATTCGTCGTTCTAACGGTTTAATTGTTTCTCGCTAACTTATATAAAGCCGCCCTCCGTTATCGCTAAAGGGCGGGTTTCAGACCCATTTTTTCGATGATTTGCCGCTTTTGATGATTAGTGGGACTTAGGCGTTTTCGGTCAGCAAAAAAGGCTCAAACCATTACGGGACAAAGGGTTAACCTCGATTTATGATTTTCCTTGATCTATCTGGGTTTCAGCGATTTTGGGCTTCTCGAAGTAAATCCCAAGCGGGGATTGGAGTTGAGGCTTTTCTCGATTTGTTTTTTGTCTAAGTCCCATTAGAGAATCTGATCACACTAGGAACAAGAGAGCCTTGTAAATTTTCCGGAATTCATCGATAATTAAAAGCATGGGTAAATCATGGAAAGAATGTTAAAACGAGTTCAATAATAACAACCTACAAAACCCCTATGAGGTACCAGATCAGGCGAAAATTCATTGTCATTCTCGGACTCGTGATTTTAAGTTCCTGCGGGAGCAGCGATCCCCGTGCCAACGGCATCGAGGTTAAATTTCTCGTCGGGAGCGCCCTGAAAGATTTCTGCGATCAGGCGGCAGAGAAACTAAACCGATAGAATCCGAAACTAGAGAACGGTAAACCCTACTATCTCAAGTGCGAAGCCAAAGGAAGCGGAGATGTGGTTTCCGATGTAGTCTCTCTTGCGACCCAGTTAAAACAGGGAAGTTTACCGGCCGATGCGCCGGACTTTCCCACCCTGATCTCCGTCGATGGCGAGATTTATCAGGCTCAACTGCAATCGCAGGTCGCCGCCCTATTTCCAGGCCAGAACTATATTCCGGGGGTCGCCGATGCAGCCCTATTAACCTCTAGCCCGATGGTCTTTATGGTTCCCTCGGACTTAGCCCGGGGGGTGCGACAACAAAGCGATCTTTATAAATCCCTGCTCACGGCGAAAACCCATAAAGACCTCGCCCCCGATAACCAGAGCTTACCGCTTTATTTCGTCATGGGCGCACCGATCCGCTCTAACTCGGGGTTACAGAGTCTCGTTGCTCAATTCGCCTCAGTATCTGGAAAACGTCCCGAAGACCTAACCGTTAGCGACGTACAGAAGTATCAACCGAAAGTGCGGGAGATCCAGAGTAAAATCACCCGTTACGGGGTTTCTACCGGGCAGATCGCCAACGATATGGCGAAAAACGGCCCGTTCTGGGCTTTGATCGCCTCCGTGTACGAGTCCTCGGTGATCGAGGCCAACGCCAACCGGGGAGAGACCCGAACGCGCGTCGAGGCGATTTACCCGCAGGCCACCTTCACCTCGAATATGCGGGCGATCCTACCGAACGCCCCCTGGGTGAGCGCCGATGAAAAAGCCGCCGCCGAAAAAACAATCGAGTTTCTCCGCAGTCCCGAGGGACAGAAAATCGCTACCGAGTTAGGCCTGCGCCCTGGGGTGCCGGGGGTAGAACTGGGAGGTAAATTCTCCGCCGAGTACGGGGTCGATCCGAACGCCCGCTATGACTCCTTGCGATCGCCA
Organism: Microcystis flos-aquae FACHB-1344; assembly: GCF_014698375.1. Lineage (NCBI taxonomy): Bacteria > Bacillati > Cyanobacteriota > Cyanophyceae > Chroococcales > Microcystaceae > Microcystis > Microcystis flos-aquae. Next base: position 9,136 of record NZ_JACJSW010000135.1, read on the forward strand.
AAACCAGAGGTGGTGGAGGCGATGTTACAGTCGTGGCGAGAATACGCGAAAAAACCCTCCCTCGTGGTCATCGTCGTCGATTCTTCTGGTTCCATGCAGGGAGATAAACTCCCCTCGGTTCAAAGCACCCTGAATAGCTACATCAACAGTTTGGGAGAGAAGGAAAAAGTCGCCCTGATCGATTTCGATGCTAAGATCCGTCCCCCAGTGCTAGTGGATGGAACCCCGGCGGGCAAAGAGCGGGGAATACAGTTTGTCTCCGGTCTGCGAGCGGAGGGGGGAACCGCACTCTACGACGCGACTCTCTACGCTCGGAATTGGTTAGAGAACTCCATAAAAAAGATGATCCAATAGTCAAGTGGTTTGATAAGGGATTTCCACAAACCACTTTGGCAAATGGGGAAGTCGATTAATCTGTTTTTCCAACTCTGCCATT
>NZ_JACJSW010000136.1:0-23433 GCF_014698375.1 Microcystis flos-aquae FACHB-1344
ATAAAGGGCTTTCAGACTATCGGTTAGTTGAATCAGGGATGCTGGTTTCATGCGAGTTCCTCACTCTGAGGATTTTCCCATTATTATAGGATCAATCATTCTCTGTAATTCTCTGGGATTTCTTAAGTTATACCGACTTGAGCGGGAAAAATGTCAATCTAACTGGAGCCGATCTTTCAGGAGCCAACCTTCAACAAACTGACTTCAGTAAAGCTAGACTCGTCGGCTCTATTTTTAGCGAGGCTAATTTAGAAGGGGCTAACCTGACAGGAGTTGATTTGACGGGGGTTGAGTTACAAAAGGCCAACCTGACTCGGGCAAACCTCAAGGATACTACTGGAATCGATCTAGAAAGTCTCAAGAAAGCCAATGCCATCCTTTGCAAAACGACCCTACCCGACGGCACTATCGAGTCTAGTGGTTGCACCGATAGGAAACCATAAACCCATCACGCAATGATTGGAGGAATTATGATGGGAGGTCACACCTCCCATTGTTAGTTCAGGCATTATAGTAAAACGAGCGATCAGGACCATCGTATTGATTACCAGCTTGATTGGCATTCACCCGTTCTAAAGAGCCGAGGTGGTAGATTTTCGGCGAACGATAGGCGAGTTTTTGTGGTGTTTCGCCTTCTCGATCGAGGGACAGTTTTTTGTCATCTAAGTTGTGTGTGGACATAGCAACCCTCCAGATCTCTACAGTTCTATTGTACCTTTATCCCCGGTGCGAGTGCCGGGGACTGTAATAATGTGTATCATTCGTCAGAGAAGACTTAACCGTTGTTTGTTTTAAATGCAACCCTTATCCTACAGTCTCTATCGCTCGCTGGGACGTAGTATCAGTATGGTAATCGAAGCCGCACCATCTGAGTTACGAATCCTGACTTTACTGACTTTAATTAGCGGAACTACCCCGGCAATTGTTTTATTTCTGAATAAGGTAATTATCGATCAAGTCTCCCTCCTCTTAACTAAATCTCATCTCGAAGTTCCGGGTGATCTTCTCTGGCACAACCCGATGTTAGTCGCCAGTGTAAGCGGATTAATTTTCCTTAGCTTGTTGACCGATGCCCTGACCACGATCACCAGTTTACTCTTTGCTTCTTTGCGCGATCGAGTGCGAGGATTTGTCGGGGGTAAAGTAATTGATAAAGTCGCTAATTTTCCCGATCTTACTCTCTTTGATAATCCCAATTTATTGAACTTAATTAAGTTAACGGAAAAAGGGATCAATCGTTTAGAAGAATTATCCTTTATCCTGATTACCACTCTCAACGGTTTTTTTATCTTTGTTCCTGCCGTTTTACTATCTACTTCGATCGCTCGGTGGATTCCTCTAATTTTATTTACTTCTGCCGCTCCTTCCGTTTATTTTGATTTAAAATATCGCAAACAAAGCTGGCGCACTGAAGAAACCCAGGCGGGTATCGCTCGTCAGATGGATTTATATAAAAACGTTTTGACCGGTGAATTATACGCCAAAGAAATTCGACTATTTTCTTTACAAACACTTTTATTATCTCGCTGGCAAGAACTTTTAAGTAAATTACTAAAATCGATGGCAAAAGTGCGTCAAAGAGGAACCAGTGTGATTGTCTTCTGGTCAATTTTGAGCGGTGTTGGTACTGCCCTACCATATCTTTATATTGTTTTGGGAACTTTGCAAAAAAAATATACATTAGGAGACCTAGCACTCTACGCCGGTTTAATTTTGCAAGTACGTCAGAGTTTATTTTTGCTGATTAATAATGGTTCGGACTTTTACGACGTGGTTTTAGGGACAACTCCCATTTTTCAGTTATTAGATTTAAAATCCAATCTGCAGCAATTAACTCCTTCTTGGCAAGAACAAGAAAACTTAACGGGGATCGAGATGCAAAATTTATCCTTCTCCTATCCCGACAGTGAAGAATTAATCCTCGATGATCTTAACCTGACGATTCAACCTAGGGAAATTATCGCTTTAGTCGGGGAAAATGGGGCGGGAAAGACGACTTTAATCAATCTTCTCTGTCGATTTTACGATCCCTCAGCCGGGCAAATTCTCTGGAATGGAAAAGATTTACGGGCATTTGATTTAAAGGAATTACGCGCCAAAATCGCCGTAGTTATGCAAGATTATGCCCGATTTCCCGCTACAATTTGCGAGAATATTGGCTTTGGTTACTCACCCTTATTAAGAAACTATCCAGCGATACAAGCAGCCTTAAAAAGAGTGAAGATGATCGACCTTATTGAGGAAAATTTTCAAGGATTAGAAACACCCCTAGGTAGAGAATTAGAAGGAGGAATAGAATTATCGGGGGGACAATGGCAAAGAATAGCGATCGCTAGGGCTTTATTACGATTACCAACGGCAGAATTACTCATTTTTGACGAACCGACTGCCTCCCTTGATGCTAATGCAGAATACGAAATCTATCAAATGTTTCGCACTTTAGCCACCGATAAAATGACCATAGTAATTAGTCATCGATTAGCTCTTTGTAAACTGGCAGATCGCATTGTTGTTCTCGAAAACGGTAAAATTAGCGAAGTAGGAACCCACGCAGAACTGATGAGCAAACGAGGACAATATCACCTTATGTTTACTCGTCAAGCTAATAGTTATCAATAACCTGAGTTGCCGATTTTGCCGACTAAAAAACCCCGGTGTGCAGGGGAGGTTAAATTGTGGGAGAAATCCAATGATGAGGATTTTTGTCTGGTTTCCCTCTCTCGCTCTGGAGTGAGAGAATAGTCATACTTAGTTTTTTTGTCCCGATCGAGGGTACTTTCTGAGATAGATCATTGTGATCTAGGGATAAAAAACCGTAATTTTGCCCGATATAACCTTTTATTTGCCCCTATGACTGTCAAAATTCCTCTTAACCCCAATCAGATTCAAAATCTCGATCTCTCATCCTTAGAGACTATTATTCAAGATTATCAGTCCCGATCAGCGATCACCAAACTGGAACAAGCTCTACAATTAGAGATAGATTATCCTCGTGCTGAGGGTGATATGCGGGAATTATCGGAGATACCGGAAGTCAGGCTGTGGTTTTTGCGTTTAGATGCGGTTTATCCCTGGTTAATCTTTATTCTTGACCCAAAACAGGGAGAAATCGCCCGCTATGCTGCTATGTTGGTCCCGCATCAATTCCATCGCGGGGAAGGAATTCAATATAACCCCGAAGCTTTGGAGATTTTTGTGATGCAAAAACTCTTTATTTTGTCTGATTGGCTGAAAAGTCAGCAAATTCCTGCTTCATCTCGCTTAAAATTTTTCGCTCAACAGTTTGGTTACGATATCGACGAGGAATTTCTCTCTCGTCTCTAAAAGCCTCCTGGGCTGACTAGATAAGGTATTTTTAATATATGACAAGCTACTGTCTCACCCAATTTAGCGCCACCAATACCCCTATCAGAGAATCATGGATACAAAATCCTTTAAACGTACCCTACAGCAATCGGATAACTATAACCGCAAGGGATTCGGTCACAAAGAGGAAGTAATGGATGCGATGACCAATGAGTATCAAAGCGACCTGATCCAAGAAATTCGTGAAAATAATTATCGTTTACAACGGGGTGACGTGACGATCTATCTCGCTCAAGCTTTTGGTTTTTGTTGGGGGGTAGAACGCGCTGTTGCTATGGCCTACGAAACTCGTCAACATTTTCCCCAAGAACGTATCTGGATTACTAACGAAATTATTCACAATCCCTCGGTTAATCAGCGTCTGCGCTCCATGGCCGTGGGTTTTATTCCGGTGGAAAATGGCCAAAAAGACTTTACTGTGGTGGAATCGGGGGATGTGGTGATTTTACCCGCTTTTGGGGCCAGTGTCTCGGAAATGCAAATACTTAACGATAAGGGTTGCATGATTGTGGACACCACTTGTCCCTGGGTTTCTAAGGTGTGGAATTCCGTGGAAAAGCACAAAAAAAGCGACCACACTTCGATTATTCACGGGAAATATAATCACGAAGAAACGATCGCCACTAGCTCTTTTGCCGGCACTTATCTGATCGTTTTAAATTTGGCTCAAGCTAATGATGTCGCTAATTATATTCTCCACGGTGGCGATAAAAATGAGTTCTTAGAAAAGTTTAAAAATGCCCATTCCCAGGATTTCGATCCCGATCGCGATCTAGATTATATCGGTATTGCCAATCAAACCACAATGCTGAAAAGTGAAACGGAGGAAATTGGCAAACTCTTCGAGCATACTATGTTGAGAAAGTACGGACCGATCGATTTTAAAGATCATTTCATGAGTTTTAATACCATCTGTGATGCCACTCAAGAGCGTCAAGATGCCATGTTTGAACTGGTGAAAGAACCGCTTTCTTTAATGGTGGTAATTGGTGGTTATAATTCCTCTAATACCACTCACCTACAGGAAATAGCGATCGAGCGTGCCATTCCCTCCTATCATATCGATAGTGCCGAGCGCATTCTCCCCGGTAATCGCATCGAACATAAACCTTTAGGTGGCGATTTAATGATCACCGATAACTGGTTAAATGAGGGAAAAATTGTCGTCGGAGTGACTTCTGGTGCTTCCACTCCCGATAAGGTGGTAGAAGAGGTGATCGAGAAAATTTTTGCGTTCAAATCTTCTTTAGTCCCCGGTTAATTAGCCTAGGTGTGTTAGCCTTTAGCAATGGCTGCATCTCAATTTTGGAGAAATATCTATTGCTCACCATCAGTTATTTTTATCCGTGGGATTGCTGACAAACTGACGTTTGGGTTTACCATTATCAGTAGAACCGTTCGGCTCTTCTCGTTTCTGTCTGGAAGGAAGAGCCAATATTTTCCTAAAAACGGCGGGTTTTATCGATTCCGTAGATAATTCCCGTCACCACGGAAGAGAGAATTAATAACAAAATTAATCCTCCGGGTAAAAAAGATAATATTCCCATGCCGCGCAATATATAAACTAACACAGTCACTAATAGGAAACCGAAAAAAAGAGACTTTAAATAACTAGAGCGCATTTACTTAGATTAACAGTTCCTCTTGACTTAAGTTTAACTTTTCGGCAATCATTGCCAGGATTTTTTCTTCCCTTTTTCCGTTACTGATAGATTCCAGTAACCGGCAATTGAGGATAATTTTTTCCCCGTTGGATAAGGTTAAAATAATCCGTCGGTAATTAGACCCCAAAAAGCCTTTGTACTCTTCTACTTTTGCCTCAACAATTCTCTCTAGAAGATAATCACTTTCACTTCTAAAAGTTAAATGTTGTCGCCTACGGGTTAGGGTAGCGGTACCCTGATTAAAGACATAACTCTCCCAATAGCTGACATCATAAAGTAATAACAGACCTGACAATAAGCATAACATACCCCAGAGATAATAGGGATAATTATGGTGGTGTTCTAGCAGTGCTGACAAGGTATCTAGGGGACTTTTGGCAATAATTTCCTGAGCTTGATATCTATTCACAAAACTCTCAAATCGAGTTTTAAAATCACTAGCTGACTGCACATCCCGAAAATTTTCGATGTAGAGATAGTTATTTCTCCCGACCAATAAAACCGTGTTATTAACAGTTTTTTTCTGCTCAACACTGATAAAAACTTCTTGATAGACAGCCGTAGCTTTAATGTGAGTTAAAGAAAAATTTTCCCGACTAGAAATAGGAAAATTATACTCTTGGACATATTGACAATCTATTCTTTTTGTGCCTAACCTCATGCAGTTGAGATAAGCGCGCTGGAAAGAAACCACATAGGCTAAAAACAGCAAAGGAAACCCAGCCAGAAAAAACCCCAGAAAAGGACGATATTTAGGAGCCTTATTCTCTAATAAGAGTGTAGTCAGCGTTTTTTGCTTAACTCGCATAGGAAACCCTACAGGTACTTTGTTCTAATTGTACTACAGCTTTTTTCAGCATCCTTCTCAGGATCGATTTATTTAATCTGCTGACGGGGAAAATTGTAATGATTATTCACGAAAATCTGACATCAGTCTCTAGACTGCCTCTATCTTGACCTTTTTTGTCTGGGTTTGGCACGGTAAAACCCTGTTTATCGAGTTTTTGTAAAGCTTTGGCGGTTTTTTGTTTATTGTTTGTATTTAAATTAAATATATAAATAAAACTGTTTTTATAAGTTTTTGTCGATTTCAGAAACTTTATAGGCTCTAAAAAATTGTTAATCTAATTTTTAAGCTTTTATTCTCACTCTAGCTATAGCAGATAAAAATTGAGCCTCTTTCCAAGGGGTGGGGAGATGGTCAATAATTGGGATCAAAGCACTGATAAACAAACTCACCATTCAAGCGCACATTTAGGAGAACTTCCATGCCTTTAACACTCGCAGTCTACGGAAAAGGTGGCATCGGTAAATCGACAACAAGCTGTAATATTTCGGCTGCTTTAGCCAAAAGAGGCAAAAAAGTCCTACAAATAGGCTGTGACCCCAAGCATGATAGCACTTTCACCCTGACAGGCTTTCTGATTCCCACAATCATCGATACCCTGCAAGAAAAAGATTTTCACTACGAAGACATCTGGCCTGAAGACGTTATCTATGACGGTTACGGTGGTGTCAAATGCGTGGAAGCAGGGGGACCCCCGGCCGGTGCCGGTTGTGGCGGTTACGTCGTCGGGGAAACGGTGAAATTATTAAAAGAATTGAACGCTTTTGATGAATTTGACGTGATTTTGTTCGATGTTTTGGGGGATGTGGTCTGTGGAGGATTTGCCGCACCCTTAAATTACGCCGATTACTGCATAATTGTCACAGATAACGGCTTTGACGCTCTTTTTGCCGCCAATCGCATCGCCGCTTCCGTCCGGGAAAAAGCGCGCACCCATCCCCTGCGACTAGCCGGATTAATTGGTAATCGCACCTCAAAACGCGATTTAATTAATAAATATGTAGATCATGTTCCCATGCCAGTGTTAGAAGTTTTACCCTTAATTGAAGATATTCGCGTCTCCAGAGTTAAAGGTCAAACTCTCTTTGAAATGGCCGACAAGGAGCCGATGTTAAGTTATGTTTGTGACTATTATCTCAACATTGCCGATCAGATTTTAGCCAAACCAGAAGGAGTTATTCCCAAAGAATCTGCCGACCGGGAATTATTCACTTTATTATCGGATTTCTATCTTAATGCCGATAAACCCAAAGTTAACGCCGAGGAAGAATTAGACCTGATGATGGTTTAGATTATTTTGTCGGGTGGGTTAGGGACAGCGTAACCCACCAAAACCCACCAATAACCACCAATAAACTCTTTTTCTGGGTGGGTTACGGCGAATAATTAACTTATTAGTTAATAGCCTAACTTATCGTCGCCTAACCCACCCTACCCACGGGCCCACCACCCAACTCGATGCAGCTTTAGAACTTAAGTTATCAGTATGTATGTATTTCTTTTGTCAGCTTAATTCCGATGGGGACAAACTGGTAGAAGTCTGAGGATTGAATTTTGATCCGTCAGAAGAAGAAACTAGAAATTTTTAATCCATCAGAAGATAGTAAACTACAAAAGATTAGAGAACAGATAAAACGAGAAAACCTAAATAAACCAAGTTAAAGGAGAACCCAAAAACATGACCGCCACTCAAGAACCGAGCGCTTTACAATTTGATTGTGAAACCGGCAACTATCACACCTTTTGTCCGATTAGCTGTGTTGCTTGGTTATACCAAAAAATCGAAGATAGTTTCTTCCTTGTTATCGGCACAAAAACCTGTGGTTACTTCCTGCAAAATGCTATGGGGGTGATGATTTTCGCCGAACCACGTTATGCTATGGCTGAATTAGAAGAAGGGGATATTTCCGCTCAACTAAAAGACTACGAAGAACTAAAACGCCTCTGCTTACAAATTAAACGAGATAGAAACCCTAGCGTTATCGTTTTTATTGGTACTTGTACCACCGAAATTATCAAAATGGACTTAGAAGGATTAGCACCGAAACTAGAGTCAGAAATCGGTATTCCTATCGTGACAGCGCGCGCTAATGGTTTAGATTATGCCTTTACCCAAGGGGAAGATACCGTCCTCGCTTCTATGGTGCATAAATGTCCCGAAAAAGTTAAGCACGAAGATGAAAAAGAAGAACGGAATGCCATCCAGAAACTCTTAACTTTTGGACGTAAAAAAGAAGAAATTAAACAGGAAGAATCGGAATATAAAGACCATCCTCCTTTAGTTTTATTTGGTTCCGTTCCCGACCCAATTGTGACTAATTTAACCCTAGAATTGAAAAAACAAGGAGTTAAAATTGATGGTTGGTTGCCAGCTAAACGCTTTACCGAATTACCGGTAATTGAAGAAGGTTATTATGTCGCTGGTGTCAATCCTTTTCTATCACGAACTGCCACCACTTTAATGCGTCGTCGTAAGTGTAAATTAATTGGCGCACCCTTTCCCATCGGTCCGGATGGAACCCGCGCTTGGATAGAAAAAATCTGTTCGGTTTTGGGAGTACAACCGCAGGGATTAGAAGAAAGAGAGGCAAAAATTTGGGAAAGTTTAGAGGATTATCTGCAACTTGTGCGCGGTAAATCGGTCTTCTTTATGGGGGATAATTTACTAGAAATTTCTCTGGCACGTTTCCTAATTCGTTGCGGGATGACTTGTGATGAAATCGGTATTCCCTACATGGATAAACGCTACCAAGCGGCCGAATTAGCATTACTAGAAAAAACCTGTAATGATATGGGTGTTCCCATCCCGAAAATTATCGAAAAACCTGATAACTACAATCAGATTCAGCGCATTTACGAGTTAAAACCCGATTTAGTGATTACAGGAATGGCCCATGCAAATCCCTTAGAAGCGCGGGGAATTAACACTAAATGGTCGGTAGAATTTACTTTTGCTCAAATTCATGGTTTTACCAATGCGCGAGATATTTTAGAATTAGCTACTCGTCCCCTGCGTCGCAACAATAACCTCAAGGAATTGGGTTGGGACAAGTTAGTTAAAGAGTCAGCAAAAGTGTAAATTTGTTTTCAAAAGGCTACAATCATCAGGTAAGGAAAATCAATTCCTTACCTTTTTTCTGTATTTAGTTCACTTCAATGTCCAATAACTTATCTCACCAAAAACCCCATCATCTCAACTTTAGCAGTGAGGATTTAGGCACGGCAAAACCGACTATCACCCTATTATCGGGGGAACCAGAACGCTCGCGCTATATTGCTGAAACTTATTTACAAAATGCACGTTTACTATCGGATTATCGCGGATTAAATAGTTATCTTGGCTATCTAGATAATTCTATCCCAATTCTTCTGGCTACCAGTGGCATGGGTGCGCCATCTTTGAGTATTGTAGTTAATGAATTAATACAGGTGGGAATTAAAACTATTATTCGTATCGGTACTTGTGGCGCAATTCAAAATAGAATAAAAATTGGTGATATTATTATCTCGCAAGCGGCTTTATGTAGGCAAGGTGCAGCTAATGATATTGCTCCTCCGGAATATCCCGCAGTGGCGGATCCTTTTTTGACAGTTGCTCTAGTCAAATCGGCTCAATTTTTGGGAGTAAATTATCATTTAGGTATTACCGCTTCTGTGGATAGTTTTTATGAAGGACAGGAAAGAATCCTGTCTTCCGCTAACCCTTATCTTCAGCGTCACTTAGAGGGAATTACGGAAGAATATCGACGTTTAAATATTCTCAATTATGAAATGGAAGCGGGAACTTTATTTAAAATGGCGGGGGTTTATGGATTTACTGCCGCTTGTGTTTGTGCTGTGATTGCCGAAAGAAACAAAGAGGAAGGGATTAGTTTAGAAAGCAAACAACAAGCCATCGAAAAAGCGATTCAGGTGGCAATATTGACCGTTAGCAACCTCTCCCTATCCTCAATTGATTAATGTTCAGAAATCATCTTCATTAAGACTTCCTCTTTTTCCTGACTTTGGGGATAACAGGAGATAAGTTTAGCGCGTAATTCCTGGGACAAAATAATTGATCGCCTTGTCTAATTACGGTACATTAATTTGACCAAAAAAGTTTATTTTGTTGCGAATATGTAATGATTTTTGACAAAAGTAAATTCTCACCCCAAAAAATTCGCTTCTTCTTAGTCTTCTAAGCTAATCTTGATGGGATTAATTTGCCATCGGTAAAGTCAAAACCGTTAGCGACGAGACGATTATAAGGTGAGATAATGGGAAAAAATTGGTTTTGGTTTTAAGGATGGTATTATGTCAGACGCAACGCAGTTAACACCGGAAAAAATTGCTCAGTACCGTATTGAATTTGCGGACAATGAGAACGCTTTAATTGCACTTGATTTTATTGAGGAATGGGAGGGAGATTTAGCAGATGCTGCTGAGTCTATTGCCACTCGTAACGGGATTGAAGGGGTAGAAGATAATGCTGATTTTCGTTGGTTTGTTATTGTTCTTATGACTGGTTATAGGCGGATATAGCTAAGTCTAGATTATCTTCCCTTTCCCCTCGGATGCGAGATCTATAAGCATTCCCCAGATTATTTTGTGTCGTTGCCCACTCATAAGGAAAGGTGGCAGGGGTATATACTTCTAATGACTGGTTATAGGCGGATATAGCTAACTTTAGATTATCTTCCCTTTCCCCTCGGATGCGAGAACTATAAGCAGTCCCCAGATTATTTTGTGTATTTGCCCACTCAACAGGAAAGGCGGCACGGGTTCTTACTTCTAATGACAGCTTGTAGGCGGCTATAGCTAACTTTAGATTATCTTCCCTTTCCCCTCGGATGCGAGAACTATAAGCAGTCCCCAGATTATTTTGTGTATTTGCCCACTCAACAGGAAAGGCGGCACGGGTATATACTTCTAATGACTGGTTATAGGCGGATATAGCTAACTCTAGATTTTCTGCCCTTTCCCTAAAAATGCGATTTCTATAAGCAGCACCCAGATTATTTTGTATCCTTGCCCAATCATAAGGAAAGGCGGCACGGGTATATACTTTTAATGACTGGTTTAATGCCTCTATAGCTAACTCTAGATTTTCTGCCCTTTCCCTAAAAATGCGATTTCTATAAGCAGCACCCAGATTATTTTGTATCCTTGCCCAATCATAAGGAAAGGCGGCAGGGGTATATCGTTCTAGGAGAGTGAGATAACCTGTAATAGCAATTTGCAGATTATTCGCCCGACTTCCCAAAGGAAACTGTTGAATATCAATACATAAATTTTCAATCACCTCGGCAATACCTACCACTTCTTCAGCCTTCCCTTGAGAAAAACTATATCTAGCGTATTGTTGCAACAGTTGGGCAAAGGTATCATCTAACAAATGTTGACAGCGTTGTAGGATAGGATAAACCACCGCAGGATCATTACTCTCATATTCTGCTTGTAATACTTCTAATAAAAACTCCTGATATTCCTCTATACTTCTCGCTTGAGGGTTGAGAAACTGCCTCAACTGTTGCGCCATATTCCGTAACCAAGCAACGGGATTATTATGTCCTTGTTGTTCTAACCCTGTTGCATAGTTTTCCATCACCTGCAAGAATTGGGGGTCAATCAATTCCTGATTTGCTTGCAGAATATTATTGATTTCCTCACCATTAGTACAAGCGAGCAACTGTTCAATTAAATTAACATAAGCTTGGGCGCGTTGTTCATTCATTGTCTGTACTGTGATTGATGTGATTATGTGATGAACTGTGATTTTTTCGAGAGAACGACTCGATGATATTTAGATAAGCTTGGGTGCGTTTTTCGTCCATAACCTTAATCCGATGCTTTCACAAAAGTTTTTTAAATTCTTCAATAGACATTCCAGCACCTTTAATAATTGTTCCCATTGTATAAGCATTAATTGGATTAGCTCTGGGAATTGTTAAGATATGCTCTCCATCAGTCATTGTAATATGTTTACCCTGTCGAACAATCCTAAATCCGGCTTTTTCAAAGGCTTTAATGGCTCGTTGATGATTAATTCCAGGAAGACTAGGCATGATTTAATTCAACTTCCACATAACAAGATTCTACACCTTGATTCAATTCCTCGGCAACTTCTAAATAAGACACAATAGCATCTTGAATATTATTGAGAGCTTCTTCTTTTGTCGTACCTTGAGAAGCACAGCCGGGTAAACCGGGACACCAAACAGCATATCCTTCTTCTGTTTGCTTAAGACTGACTTTATACTGCATATTTTTATAATAATAATCGTTGTCAGTTATTATAGCACGGCCATCATTAATCTCTGCTTCTGCTCGTAATACTTCTAATAAAAACCGCTGATATTCCTCTATAGTTCCCGCTTGAGGGTTGAGAAACTGCCCCAACTGTTGCGCCATATTCCGTAACCAAGCAACAGGATTATTATTTCCTTGTTCTTCTAACCACATTGCATAGTTTTCCATCACCTGCAAAAATTCGGGATCGATCAATTCCTGATTTGCTTGCAGAATCTTATTGAGTTCCTCATCATCAGCAGAAGTGAGCAACTGTTCAATTAAATTAACATAAGCTTGGGCGCGTTGTTCATTCATTGTCTGTACTGTGATTGATGTGATTATGTGATGAACTGTGATTTTTTTTGAGAGAGACCAACCTTATGATTTAACGTGATACAATAAATATTCGTGATTGTCAAGGGGGGTCGCTGCCAAATTTGTTTGATATGTTCCAAGGCAGAATCTTGGAACAAGCAAAACTAATCACTTTTCTGCACAAATAACTGTCATTACAGCAACTTCTTTGTCCAATTGATCTCCTATTTCATCTTCAACAACGTCCAGATCGTAATCCATTTGTAATCCCAGCCAAAATCGCGGTGACATATCAAAATAACGAGCTAACCGAAGAGCTATATCCGCTGTGATAGGCTGCTTTCCGTGAACGATTTCGTTAATACATTGTTCAGGAACTCCAAGAGCCAGAGCTATTTGATTCTGACTAAGGTTCATTGGCTTGATAAATTCCTCTAAAAGAACCTCACCGGGATGAATTGGCATTAGTTTATCTTCATTCATTATTTTACCTCAATGATAATCAACGATTTCTACGTCTAGAGCATCACCGTTTTGCCAGACAAAGCAAATTCGCCATTGATCGTTAACCCGAATGCTATATTGACCTTCCCTGTCACCAACCAGACGTTCCAATCGATTTGCTGGTGGGACACGAAGATCTTGCAGGGTTTCCGCACGATTAAGCATCCGCAATTTTCGCAATGCCACTTGTTGGATATCTAATGGCAATTTACGCGAATGTTTACGTTCAAAAACTTTTTGAGCTTCTTTATCTTTAAAGTTTTGGATCACTCTCTAAACAATTTCTTATCCTACTTTTAAGTATATGACGTAAGGATGCTCCAATGGCAGAACTGGTTGGGGAACAGGCCAGACAGGGACTTCTGCAAATGCGTCTGGGGCCAAGATGACGCGACGACGAATGAGCGCGGTAGCCTTCATGTTGGATATACTAACAACACCTTAGCCTATTGTCAATGTCCCCAACAGTTAAAAACGCCTCCTATTCTTCTATATTTCTCGCTTGAGGATTGAGATATTGCCCAAAGTTTTGTGTTAAATCAATCTGCATGGTTATTATTGTATCCTTATTATTTTAACCCCGTTGCATAGTTTTCCATCACCTGCAAAAATTCGGGATCAATCAATTCCTGATTTGCTTGCAGAATATTAGTTCGTTCCTCACCATCAGTACAAGCGAGCAACTGTTCAATTAAATTAACATAAGCTTGGGCGCGTTGTTCATTCATTGTCTGAACGGTGATTGTTATAATTATATTTACGATTGAGGAGGAAAAGGAATAATAATGTAGCGAATGACCGTTCCTAGTAAAGCCGTTCCCAAGATTCCGATTAACGTCCAAATCTGGGCCTTTTGAGAGCCTTTCAATTCTTTGGTATCTTCTTTCACCCTCTCAATATCCTTGTCTAAAGCATCGACCTTTTCTTCTAATCTAGCTTGTCCAACCTCTAAATTAGTGAGGCGACTATTAATATTTTCTAGTTTCTGATTAATTTCACCTAAAACTTCTTTAAGATCTTGTTCAATAGTAACTGACATCTGATGATTCTCCTAATAATTATCGGAATATAGGCACGACTATCACTATTTTATAGCTGGTTATAATTAAATTAAAAATGGATTTTAGGTTCGATCCCCCCTGCCCCCCTTGATAAGGGGGGTGTCTGACAACTTTTAACGCCTCCCTACTTACCTTTGAGAATGATAATACTTTTGGTTCATGTGTCCTCTTTATTCGCGATCGCTGCTAATCCGGCGATCAAACGGCTTGCAACATGAATTCAACCTTGATCGCTTCAAACGGGAACTCTACACTCCCATCTGCTACACGACTCAGAATACCGACATTTAAAAGTGCCGTAATATCTCCATGTACTGCTTTAACATCCCGATGTACTCGCCTCGCCGCCTCACGGATAGAAATGGGGCCAGCACCGCACATAGCTTTGAGGAGTTGCCACCGCTTGGCAGTCAGAACTTTCCAGAGAAGTTCGGGGGTAGCAAAACTGATACGAACTTCTTTTTCTGCTCGACCAGTTTTCATCGCTTGAACGGCATCGGCAAGGGTGTCAGTCAAGGAGCGAACTTCAAGAACGACCGTGTTCATAATTCCACCTCAAAATGTCAGAGTTGAAGTCGGCCATCAATTGGTCTGGCGAAGAGAAAGCATAAAGAGACTCCACACCATCGAAATGACGGTGATCGCCTGTTCAATTAAATTAACATAAGTTTGTAATTTGGCTTCATCCATAACCGTACCCTTCAACCCCAAACTACCCTTAAAAGTCATTATACATCAGAATTTATGGCGCTACTTGTTATTATTTGGTATATTATTGTATAGTTTCCCACAAAATGCCGGGAGATATAAAACTAATGATAATCCGAAGCGTTAAATGTTAGAAATTGAGTACCTGAGAGATACAAATGGTGAATTAACAGGGGTTGTTATCCCTATTAAAGTGTGGAAACAAATCTTTCCCGAAGCGGAAATTGCCTTAGATGAGTTATCGGATAGATTAGAAGATTATTGTCTAAGTCAAGCAATGGATGAAGCGATGTCAACCCCTTTATTAGACCGTCAAACAGCATTACAATATCTGGAGAAATAATTTGGAAGTTGAGTATCGCCAATTATTTTTAAAAGATTTAAAGAAGTTGAAAAAACAACCTATATATGATCAAATCGTCGATATTGCTTTTGAAAGACTCCCCTTAGCTATCAATTTGGAGGTTTTAAGTAATATTAAGGCGATGAAGGGTTATCCTAATCGTTATCGTATTCGTGTTGGTGACTATCGTATCGGAATAGAAGTACAAGGAAATAAGGTAGAAATGATGCGTGTTCTACATCGACGGGATTTTTATCGCTATTTTCCCTAATTTTAATTGGGTTCCTCACCATCAGCACAAGCGAGCAACTGTTCAATTAAATTAACATAAGCTTGGGCGCGTTGTTCATTCATTGTCTGTACTGTGCTTGATGTGATTATGTGATGGACTGTGATTTTTTTTTGAGAGAGAGCGACCTTATGATATAATGTGATACAACAAATATTCGTGATTATCAAGGACAAAGGATAACCTAGTCATAGTTTATCATTCAATCATTCTAATCATAGTTTAGACATTATTAAGGAGAAAGACTATGGACATCACCATTCATCTTAGCCAAGAACAAAGGGAAAAACTCGCCTACATCCAACAACATAGCGATCAGGATATAACTACCCTACTCAATCAAGTTATTGAGCAACAATATACCAAACTACACCCGCGTAACTCAGCTCCCCTTAAAGTGCTGAAAGAAAGCGGTTTTATTGGGTGTGGACAAGGTTCGCCCGATCTTTCTACTAATTATAAAACCATCCTCAAGGAAGAATGGTCAGCCAAACATGATTATAGTTGATACAGGCTTCTGGTTGGCCCTCGCCAATGAGCAAGATAATCATCATCAACAAGCACAGCTTGTAATTCAAAGATTGCGAGAACCCCTAATAACAACCTGGTGTGTTGTCACCGAAACTTGTTACCTTTTGCTAACTCGTCTCGGTAATCATGCTCAACTGCTATTTATTCAAAATTTCTTAGCAGGTGGTTTTGAAGTATTTGAATTACAATCAAATCATGTTAGACGAATGCAACAACTTATGAAACGTTATGAAGATATACCAATGGATCTAGCTGATGCTTCATTAGTAGTATTAGCTGAAAACTTAGGACACGGGAGAATTTTAACGTCAGATCGCCGCGATTTTTCAATCTATCGCTGGCAGGATACCCATACTTTTCAAAATTTATTCTTAGAATATCCTTAATACTTGGGAATCAAATGAATAGGATTTTTGTGATTGTGGGATTGTCTAAAAACAACCCAATCATAGTCGATCATTCAATCATTCTAATCATAGTTTAGACATTGGATTGTCTAAAAACAACCCAATCATAGTCGATCATTCAATCACTCTTAATCATAGTTTAGACGGTATTGCAATTAAGGATTACCCGAAATAACAAACCTACCCACTGCCACTAAAAACCCTCCTACCGCCGTAATTAAAATACCAATTAATGTCCAAATTTGAGCCTGTTGTGAACTTTTAATCGCATTAACATCTTGCTTCAGGTTATCGATTTCCACCTTTAATACCTGTCTTTCCCCCTTAGCTTCTGTTAACTCAATTTTGATGTCCGTAACATCTTTTTGTAAATTCTCTAATTTTTGATTAATCTGGGCTAAAATTTCCCCTAGGTTTTGTTCAATTATTACTGACATTTATATTTTTCCTCATAATCAAAAAGCTCCCCCCATCATTCACCCTAAAACTCAAAATTGTTGAGCCAGTTCTTGGATAGCAAAGAATAATAAATTTCATCGTTTTCACAAAGCATTTTGGGAACCACAGTTCCAGAATTCGGGCTAGTCAAAGACTAAACCCGAACTTGACCGAGTTTTTTAATCCTCTAAACTAATCTTGACCGGATTAACTTTCCAAATCTCTTGACAATATTCCCAGATTGTGCGATCGCTAGAGAATTTGGCCATACGAACCGAGTTGAGAATCGACATCCGCGTCCACTTGTCCCGATCGCGATAAGCTTGACTTACCTGTTCCTGACAATCAGCGTAGGATTGATAATCAGCTAAAAGCATATACTGGTCATCGTAGAGGAGAGAATCAACGATCGGCCTGAATAATTCCGGGTCACCATGGCTAAAATAACCACTCTTGATTCGATCGATCACTCCCTTCAATTCGCGATTATTTTTGTAATAGCTCATCGGTTCATAACCCTGTGCCTTCTTAGCATAAACTTCTTCTGCTGTCAAGCCAAAAAGGAAGAAATTTTCTGCTCCTGCTTCCTCGCGAATTTCGATATTAGCGCCGTCCAGAGTCCCAATGGTGAGGGAGCCATTCATGGCAAACTTCATATTACCGGTTCCGGAAGCTTCCTTACCCGCCGTAGAAATCTGTTCGGAAAGATCCGCCGCCGGATAGATGCGTTGACCCAAAGAAACGTTAAAGTTAGGCAGGAAAACCAATTTTAAACGACCTCTGACATCAGGATCCTTATTCACAATTTCAGCTACAGCATTAGTTAACTTAATAATTAACTTCGCCATAAAGTAACCGGGGGCTGCCTTACCACCAAAGATAAAAGTGCGCGGCACGATATCGATCTGAGGGTTCTGTTTAATGCGATTGTAAAGGGCGATAATGTGCAGAACTGCCAGATGTTGGCGTTTGTATTCGTGAATCCGTTTTACCTGCACATCGAAAATCGAATTAACATCCACCTCGATATTGCGGGTTTTCAGCATATAAGCCGCTAAATCGGCCTTATTCGCCTGTTTAATTTCATACCAACGCTGACGGAATGCGGGATCATCAAGGTATTGTTCCAGTTTTCGCAATTCCTTCAGGTCTTTTAACCAATTATCGCCGATTTTTTCGGTAAATATTGCCGATAATTGGGGATTGCTCAATAAAATCCACCGGCGCGGGGTGACACCATTGGTTTTATTGTAGAATTTTTCCGGCCAGAGCATGGCAAACTCTTTCAGGGTGTCTTTTTGCAGTAACTCCGTGTGTAAAGCGGCGACTCCATTAATCGAGTGACTACCCACACAGGCTAAATTAGCCATGCGAATTTGTTTATTACCCCAACCAGCTTCTTCAACTATCGACAATTTGCCCAATAATTCCTCGTTATCGGGAAACCAAGTCCGCACATCCTCAAGGAAAAAGTGATTGATCAGATAGATAATTTCTAGATGTCGGGGCAGCAGTTTGCCAAGTAAATCCGCCGACCAACGTTCCAGGGCTTCCGGCAATAGGGTATGATTGGTATAAGCGAAGGTTTTTTGGGTAATTGCCCAAGCTTTTGACCATTCTAAGCCGTTTTCATCCACTAACAAACGCATTAGCTCAGCGATCGCAATGGCAGGGTGAGTATCGTTCAGTTGAATAGCGGCGGTTTCGTGGAAGTTTTGCAGATTTTTGTGGCTTTTTAGGTGAATGCGAATTAAATCTTGCAGGGAAGCGGCCACAAAAAAGTATTGTTGGGCGAGACGTAATTCTCGACCGGCGGGGGTGTTATCGTTGGGATAAAGGACTTTAGAAATGGTTTCCGCGTCCATTTTTTCGGCCACGGATTGATCGTATAATCCGGCGTTAAAAGCCTCAAAATTAAACGATTCACTCGCTTCTGCTTTCCAGAGACGCAAAGCGTTAACCGTGTTGGTTTTGTAACCCGGGACGGGGGTATCGTGGGGAATGGCTAAAACCCGACGTTCCGGCAGCCATTGTACCCGTTCCTGTCCCTTATCATCGTGATAGATTTCCGTCCGGCCACCCAGTTTTACTTCCACACTTTCATCGGGACGGGGTAATTCCCAAGGATTGCCGAAGCGTAGCCAGTTATCGGGGATTTCCACCTGCCAACCGTTTTGGATCATTTGATGGAAAATGCCAAATTCGTAGCGGATACCGTAACCGATGGCGGGAATTTCTAAGGAAGCGAGGGAATCGAGGAAACAAGCCGCTAAACGACCTAAACCGCCGTTTCCCAGGCCGGGATCCGGTTCCTGTTCGATAATTTCCTCAAAATCAAGACCTAATTCCTCGATCATCTCTTTGATTCGGTCATAAATACCCAAATTAGCGAGATTATTGCCTAAATACCGCCCCATGAGGAATTCGGCGGAGAAATAGCAGACGAGTTTAACTTTTTCTTGTTTGTAGGTGTCGGTGGATTTCAGAAAACGACGCAGCAGGCGATCGCGAACGGTGTAGGCAAGGGCGACATAGTAATTGTAGGGACTGGCATCGGTGCGGTTAACCCCTTGCAAATAAAACAAATTGTCCAGAAAAGCCCGTTTTAGGGTTTCGGGACTCATGCCCGTGCGATCATCTTCAACTAAAGTGGGGCATTGAAGTGCTTCACGCCCATCAGCTAGGGTATAGGTTGTCTCCATGGGTTTTTGTTGTCCATATATTCGGGAGTCGATCGCCGCTCAGATTCTGATGACGATATCCTTTATAGTTTACTTGTTACCTTTTGGAGAGACTCAGACATTTAGATTTCTATTGGTTTTGAGCGGATCTGCGATCGCAATTGCCGACAAAAAAGGGTGAACCCTGTCCACCCTCCCACAATTATTCACAAAAAAAGCTTAATAGCGTTTTTTTCTGTCACCACCACCACCATTGAAGGGTGCGCGCTCTTCACGCTCGCGGGCTTCGTTAACTTTAATTGATCGCCCCATCCATTCAGCGCCATCCAGTGCCTCAATTGCGGTGGTTTCCTGGGCTTTACTTTCCATTTCCACGAAGGCGAAACCGCGTTTGCGGCCTGTCTCTTTGTCAACGGGAATATGAACCCTTTGAACCTTGCCGTACTCTTTAAAGACATCGACCAGATCTTCTTGGGAAATCTCGTAAGAGAGATTACCAACAAAAATAGACATAATACTTGAATCCTCGATCAATACTCGAAACGGTGTGGAGACACAAAATTCAGGGAGAAGCCGAACAATACTAAAGTAAAAGACTTACCGAATTAATACTGAAAACGAACTTGAACACCAATCTTGACTCTCGCCTCGATCATAACACAGAAAGAGTTGATCGCCGCTCAGACCTGATGACGATATCCTTTATAGTTTACTTGTTACCTTTTGGAGAGACTCAGACATTTAGATTTCTATTGGTTTTGAGCGGATCTGCGATCGCAATTGCCGACAAAAAAGGGTGAACCCTGTCCACCCTCCCACAATTATTCACAAAAAAAGCTTAATAGCGTTTTTTTCTGTCACCACCACCACCATTGAAGGGCGCGCGCTCTTCACGCTCGCGGGCCTGGTTAACTTTAATTGATCGCCCCATCCAGTCAGCACCATCCAGTGCCTCAATTGCGGCGGTTTCCTGGGCTTTACTTTCCATTTCCACGAAGGCGAAACCGCGTTTGCGCTGTGTCTCGCGATCCACGGGAATATGAACCCTTTGAACCTTGCCGTACTCTTTAAAGACATCGACCAGATCTTCTTGGGAAATCTCGTAAGAGAGATTACCAACAAAAATAGACATAATACTTGAATCCTCGATCAATACTCGAAACGGTGTGGAGACACAAAATTCAGGGAGAAGCCGAACAATACTAAAGTAAAAGACTTACCGAGTTAATACTGAAAACGAACTTGAACACCAATCTTGACTCTCGCCTCGATCATAACACAGAAAGATTGGAGTTAATGTTAACTTTTATTCTCCAGGGAAAGAGACCGTTTTGGCTATCGGTGGCTACTCCCTCAACCGCCAGCTTTTTTTTCCCGACGAAATAACCAAATCATCAGGGCCACCACACCGATTTGTAGGGCAAAATTGGGTAAGGCGGTGGCTACGTCCCTTGCTGCCGCTAATTGGGCCAGAAAAACCACCGCACCAATAAAACCGGATGCCCCTAAACCGAGATAGATAAACTGTCGCAGACCTCGGTAGGGATTGGCCGCTTCCGCTTTCAAGCGGGCGTATTTTTGGGGATCGAGTCGAGGGGATTTGCTCATAAAAAAATTTTTCTAGCTCTGTATCTATTGTCCGTGATATAATCGGAAACTGGCAATGTGCCGATGTAGCTCAGTGGTAGAGTAGTTGATTCGTAATCAATTGGTCGTGGGTTCAAATCCCATCATCGGCTTGGGGTTTTCCTCCTAAAAGTTGACTAAGAAATACCGAAGTCCGGCTGAATAAATCCAAAAACCTTGTTGGATAAGACTTTTAGACTTTTTGTCCATCCAAAAGTGCCGGACCCTGGATTGATCGGAATGGGCAAAACCCCACACCCCCCCTGCCCCCCCGACCAACTTTTCCGGCAAACCCTAGTTACTGAAGAAAAGGTTGAATAATTTCTGCGATCGCCTGACGTTGGCAATCGTCATATCCCCAGCGTTCTAGAAAGGCTTGATATTCTCCTTGTCCTCTGTTTAAACTGGTGGCTAGTTGTTGTAATTTTTCCCCCAAGGCCGGCGACAATAACTCCTTAATTAGTTGACTGGTTTTTTCTTGGACTTTCTCAGAACCTTGGGCGTTTTCTTCGTCTCCTTGACTGCGATGATAGATGACCATTGCCGTGGACATAGCCAGATTTTTGACTAATAATTCATTCACCAATATCGGGGAAGTTTTTAAAGCAGTGATTACCTCCAAACTAGGATGTTCCCTATAGGGTAAATCGCTGGTTAAATAAGTAACAAAAAATCCTCTAGCTCCATTTTCTGTGGAGACTAACTCAGTAATTTTCTGAGTTATTGTATCGGTATCTAAAAAGTCAATTTGACTTAGTAAATCTTGAGTTTGTTGGATAGCATTTTCAAAAGTTATACCCATAACATCAATAGCCTTCTGTAAAGTTTAAGAGAAAAATACTAAGCATCTAAAGCGTTTAACCAATTAGTTAAATCCTCCACTGTCGAAAAATCCAATAAAGCTTCCCCCACTCGTTCCAGAGCATCAATATTCAAGGTTATAATCCGACTCTCTATATCCACATTAATAGCTCCTAACTTACGTTTAATCAGACGAACAATTAGATTTCTTTCTCTTGCTAAACCCTGCTCTAAACCCTGTTCTAAACCCTGTTCTAAACCCTGTTCTAAACCCTGTTCTAAACCGCGGCGCATCCAACTGGTGGTAATCTGCATAACTCCCTCCTGTTCGGGTTGAATAAATGTGCTAATCTCCTGTTGAAATTCTATAACTTTTGCTCTATACCGATCGACATCAGTAAGTTTCTGAGTGATTGTATCGGTATCTAAAAACTCAATTTGACTTAGTAAATCTTGAGTTTGTCGGATAGCATTTTCAAAAGTTATACTCATAAACATACCTAGCCTTCTGTGAAGTTTAAGAGAAAAATACTAAGCATCTAAAGCGTTTAACCAATTAGTTAAATCCTCCACTGTCGAAAAATCCAATAAAGCTTCCCCCACTCGTTCCAGAGCATCAATATTCAAGGTTATAATCCGACTCTCTATATCCACATCAATAGCTCCTAACTTACGTTTAATCAGACGAACAATTAGATTTCTTTCTCTTGCTAAACCCTGTTCTAAACCCTGTTCTAAACCCTGTTCTAAACCCTGTTCTAAACCCTGTTCTAAACCGCGGCGCATCCAACTGGTGGTAATCTGCATAACTCCCTCCTGTTCGGGTTGAATAAATGTGCTAATCTCCTGTTGAAATTCTATCTCCTCGGACGAGTTGAGATTGAGATAGGTATCGACAAAGCCTGAAATCAATTGCATTCTAGCAGCATCTAATCTTAATGTTACCAATAATCTTAGACATTGTGCCTTAACTTTTGCTCTATCCCGAGGGGCAATTTTCATCTTGGCCATCAAAGCGGCGGCGACGGGATTAGCTTGATTGAGAAAATCTCGCCAATGCAAGCGATTTAACTGGACAACTTGATAGTTAAATTCTAACACTTTTAAGTCAGGAAACTCAAGTTTGTATTGACGAATTGCTTCTTTTTGTGGACGATCATAGGAGAATATGACAATGGGATAAACTGGTAAGGCAAATTTTTGATGCAGACGAGCGAAATAAGTAAACATTCGCCGATTAAATTCTGGTTGAGAGCTAGACTGTGCTTCTAGATGAATTAAGAAAAATGATGATTGTCCTCGAAATTGAACTTGGGCGACTAAATCACTTTCATACTTTTCTCCTTCCGTGACATCGGTAAAGACTTCTTTGTCTAAAAATGTGACCTGATCAGGCTCTAAATAATTAATAATCTCAGGAAAAAACAGCTGAATAAATTCAACAAAAAAAGTTGCAATTAATTCCTTAAGAGAATTACAGAGAATGATTGATCCTATAATAATGGGAAAATCCTCAGAGTGAGGAACTCGCATGAAACCAGCATCCCTGATTCAACTAACCGATAGTCTGAAAGCCCTTTAT
>NZ_JACJSW010000137.1:0-7455 GCF_014698375.1 Microcystis flos-aquae FACHB-1344
CCATTTTCAAGGGAAAAATGTACCCAGTAGCCTCTTTTCAATTTTTTCTGAGAAGCGACCTGCAGTAAGGGTTTTGTTAATTTTTTAGTATTTCTGTATGGGGGAAGTCCAGTTAGTAGTTGTGAGCAAAATAAACCTATACACTTACGGCTCTAAATTGCTACTCATGCCCCCGAACCAACAGGTGTAAGGTAGTTTTGCCTGTGTAGAAAACGCCCATAACACCCCAACGCCTAGAGTTCAAAATTTTCGCAGAGGCAGGTGTCACCGAGACTAACCACAATACTAAAGGGGATACCAGAGCGCCCTTTAAAAGATTTAAGCTGAATATAGTTATCTTGCGTTCTGGAGCCCACTTCTTGAAGCTTTTTGCCTGCCTGAGAGAGCAACGTTAACTTGATCTGGGGTGGCAGATATCGCTCCTCACCCGCCGGATGTAACTGAACCAGTACAGATAGCTGATTATCGGCTTCTTCTGTAACATTCACCAACAAGACCACTCTCTGTCCTTGCAACTCCATCCCCAAGTCAATAAGCTTCCCGCGTTTTGCACCCTCTCTCTGATTCCGAGGACTCCAAGCAAGATGAACTTCTGGACTAAACAGATCGTCGATCGCTTGCCATCCTGCTGCAAAGACCCCCTGTATCCACTGTCCTAACTGGATAGGAGTTTCTTGAGAAGCCGTTAATGTGGTTTCAGAGATTGCTTCAGGCGTTGCGGTATGCTCCGTTGAAATGACGGGCAATAGTATTGAGGCAGGTTCTAGAAAATCACAGTAGAACAATAAATGATTGGGTTCAGGATCGAAAACAGATAGGGGAATTTGATAGTAACCGTTTTGCAGACTATCACTGACCCGATGGCAATAATTCATGAGTCGGTCAGAGCGCAAAAAGCCTCGAATCATTAACCGCTGCTGCTCTTCACAGACCTCAAGCAGGACATAGAAATGAGCGACAAGAGCCGGCTGTTCGATCGCTTCTC
The DNA here is from genome assembly GCF_014698375.1 of Microcystis flos-aquae FACHB-1344. Classification (NCBI taxonomy): domain Bacteria; kingdom Bacillati; phylum Cyanobacteriota; class Cyanophyceae; order Chroococcales; family Microcystaceae; genus Microcystis; species Microcystis flos-aquae. Next base: position 986 of record NZ_JACJSW010000137.1, read on the forward strand.
TGGGAATTTCCACTACTTCATCTAGAACCTGCTCTTTGACAATTAAATTTAGCTTAAATTCATCAATTTTCAGGTTGTAAACAGCACCAATATGATTGATACATTGAGTTCGATCGATGAAGTGTGATGGAGCGCGTTTCTCTAGCCATTGCTCAAAACCCAATAGTGCCAGCGCATTCAGATAGAGTTGCCACTGACCCGCTTCATCGACTGAGGGACTGGCTAGGGGATTGACTAGAGCCTGCTCAAACTGTTCTGGTTCAAGCCTTATGGCTTCAGGTCGGCTAAGATTTAAACCTGGTGGGATCGCTCTTAAGCTAAACATTACGAAACTCCTTGTGTAACCTTGGTACACTCTTCTAAGTAAAAGCAAAGCTGTTGAGCATATACACTTTTCATCAGACGATTCTTTCCCGCTTGAATTTCTTCAAACGCTTCCTGAAATATTTCTGCATCTGCCAGCGCCTCGATTTGCTTCGCTAAATTTTCTAAATAATCGGGTTGAGGAGGAAGAGCAGTCAGTCCTTTCTCTTCAGCTTTCTTCAGCATTTGTTCAAGCACTTGGCGAATTGTCAACGTCCGAACAATGTTAATTAACTCTCCCGGATTCAACACCCGTCTTGCTTGCGCCCAACCAGACATTTTTAATAGATCGGCAATCTCTTTCAGTGCGATGCCCTGAGAATAATAGAGGTGTAATCCTGGAATCAATCGATCGGCGAAAGCGGCATACCCTTTGCTTTTTTTTAAATAAGTAATGCGATCGCTAATTGCCTGCTTAATGGAATGAACTAAGGCGAGTTGAAGCTGTTTGTGGAAGAATTCCAACATTTCTTGTTGCTCTTGCTGCTCCACATTATATTCACTGGCAATATCCTGCGGCAGCTCTGAGCGAATCAGGCGATCGCCTGTCTCTGGATCTTCAACCTCTAACGGTTCTCGATGGCTCCAAAGGTCAAATTGTCTAAGTTGTAGTGCCACTCTTCGCAGTTCTGTGATCAATTGGTTGGGCTGAATTGTGATATTTCCTGCTTTTAAATAAGTCACCATCTCTTGAAGTTGCCCGGTTGTGGGATCTAGACAGCGTTTCGTACCCTGGTGTTGCTGATGCCTGTCTCGACGATAGACAGCGTGGAAGGCGGCAATTAAGTGGCGATCGCGTTCTGCCAGTTGTTGCAATTGTTTCGAGCGAGTGCGATTGAGTAGCGCCCAGTCGCTCAATTGTTTGAAGCCAAACTCGGATAAAAAATTCTTTAATTCTGGATTTTGTTTGGTTTGTAAATAAGTCCAGTTATCTAAGCTCATACTGGATTGAGCGTTGGGCTTAAAGGTTCGCAGAATTTGCAGTGAGAAACATTGATAAGCCGTTGTTTGAGGCTTGCCAGTGGGGTCTAAGGTGAGATAGGTTTTGCCATCTGAGTCTAAAACCATCAGCGTTTTCCCGTCGTCATTGAGGACAAACGGCAGCAAATCTCGATAAGTAAAGGAGCGATCGTCTCCGAACAAATGATCGATTTGGCGGCAGGCGTTGAGAATCGGCTCAGAAACGTAACAGCGCAGGCATAGACCCGCCTGCGCTCTTTCTGTGGTATCAACTGCTGGAGCTTGAAAGCGGGATAGCAAATTAGCCTGGAGATTTCTCTGTTGGGAGCGATCGCCCCTATCCTCTTCTGCCTCACTTAACCCTTGGCTTTGAAAAAAATCATTTGCCAACGGGAGGAAACAACGCTTATATCCAGTGCGATCGCTGGCAGGGTCAATGCGCCAAAGGTTGCAGTATCTTGATGCAGCACTCATACTACGCTCTCCCGAAGTTTGTTGAGCTTGCGATTAGCTCACCTGATCAATAGATGTCAGCCATTTTAGCTTATACAGGAAATCGGAAAAAAACCGGGGAGATCTAGATTTAGACAAGATGGCTCAGTTCCAGATTTTCCAGAACTGATCATCCCTTGCCAGACCTAATGGGACTTAGACAAAAAACAAATCGAGAAAAGCCTCAACTCCAATCCCCGCTTGGGATTTACTTCGAGAAGCCCAAAATCGCTGAAACCCAGATAGATCAAGGAAAATCATAAATCGAGGTTAACCCTTTGTCCCGTAATGGTTTGAGCCTTTTTTGCTGACCGAAAACGCCTAAGTCCCACTAAGAATTTCTAGAATTTAACCTTCAAGTGTATAGGTCGATTTTGCTGACAACTACTAACGGGCAGAAGGAAAGCAAATGAGTTAAACCTTCTACCTCAATAAAACCTAAAACAAGGATAAAATTCATGGCTACATTACAACAAGACCAGTTTGATCTGAGGGTTCTCCAGCTTGTTAATCAATTTCGGGCACAAAATGGTCGAGCAGCTCTCACATTATCTGAAAAATTAGATAATGCTGCCGATAAATACGCCAATGTCATGGCAAGTCAAAACATACTGTCTCATACTCTTAATAACTCGACTCTTGCTTCAAGAACAACGGCAGAGGGCTATATGTGGAATATGGTAAGAGAGAATTTAGGGAAAGGGTATACAACCCCAGAACAGGCAGTTCAAGGTTGGATCAATAGTCCAGAACATCGCGCCAATCTGTTAGCCACCGATATTACCCACATGGGACTGGGATACTCATCCAATGGAAATTATTGGTCTCAATCGTTCGCTCGTGGAGATGCCAATCCTGGAACGTATATGGCTCAAACAGATGGCGGTTCTGGAGGAGGTGGTACGACTCCAGGAACGTTCAACGGAACTAACGGTAATGACATCTTAAATGGTACGACGGGTAACGACAAACTTTATGGATATGGAGGTAACGACAAACTTTATGGATATGGGGGTAATGATTATTTTGATGGTAGTTACGGGAATGACTACTTAGACGGCGGCTCTGATAATGACACCTTATATGGTGGAGAAAATAATGACACCTTAATAGGCGGATCTGGTAATGACTTCTTAAATGGAGGAAGACTTGCAGGAACAACATCTGGTGAACTTGATGTTCTTACAGGAGGTTCTGGGAGTGATACTTTTGTTTTGGGAGGTTCTTGGGGAGTTTCTTATTTAGGGGCTAACAATGCTGTCATTACAGACTTCGATTTTAACTATGATTGGATTCAAGTGAAGGGTAGTGCTAGCGATTACCGCATGACAACGGGTAGTTGGGGAGGAACTTCCGAGACGGATACAGCTCTCTACAAAGGTAATGATTGTATTGCTCTGATCCTAGATACGACTAATGTTAATTTTGGACGGGATTTTAATTTTGTTTAATATTGGGACTTAGGCGTTTTCGGTCAGCAAAAAAGGCTCAAACCATTACGGGACAAAGGGTTAACCTCGATTTATGATTTTCCTTGATCTATCTGGGTTTCAGCGATTTTGGGCTTCTCGAAGTAAATCCCAAGCAGGGATTGGGGTTGAGGCTTTTCTCGATTTGTTTTTTGTCTAAGTCCCATTAGTTTTTTCGTTCCACGCCAGCAACCGTTAACCTAAAGTGAGAATCTTTGATAACATAAACTACCCGTTCGCCACCGATGTTATGCTGTCTCTTTGCTTGGCCTACTTCGGATCTTGATAGCTTTCATGTTAGTTCTCATTCTCGTAAAGCGTCAAGACCCGGTAAAGGTGTTCAGTTTAGTGAACATTCTCACTGTGACAACGCTTGTATCCAGTGCGCTCTCTCTGTGGTATCAACTGCTGGAGCTTGAAAGCAGGATAGCAAATCAGTCTGGAGCTTTCTCTTTTGGGAGCGATCGCCCCTATCCTCCTCTGCCTCACTTAACCCTTGGCTTTGAAAAAAATCATTTGCCAAGGGAGTGATAAAGTTAGAGTTGATAATTCTCTTTCTCCTAATAATGCCTATTAACATTATTCTGGTTATAATCAACTCCTCCCATTCTCATCATTAGACGTTAATAAAAAAATCAAAGATGTCTGCGGAAAGCCACCACAACCACCAGACTTTTATCGTTAATGATAATGAGAATTTTCAGGAATAATGGTGCAGACTACATAACAGCAGTTTCACTCTGTCAATCATCTCTATCGCCTACTTAACACTTTGAAAATAGGACAAAATCATGAACACTACGAATTCAAAACAGAAACTAAACTACATTCCACAGATCATCATCGGCATCGGCATAATTGCGATCGCTGTAGTGGTTTGGTGGCACATTCCTGATTCTTTCTGGAAATATCTTTTTTTCTTGCGTGCGCCTATTCTCTGGGGTTTACTGCTGGTGACACTCCCTCTAATAGCTACCTTATGGCTGCCAGCCATGCTGAGAAATTTATTTGTTCTTCGTGGTCCGTGGCAACTTATCTCTGTAATTGTCAGTGCAAACATGGCGGCAATAGGGGTCATTATTAATGCCTATATGCTTCTCAAAGGTGCGCCAGATCGTTTTGGACTATCACCGTGGCTCGAAATTTCTGACATCTGGCAATATGGGTTGGCGATCGCTTTGAGTTTACCGATCTGCTTCACCTCTTATAAGCTTTCAAAAGAGGAAATTAAAGAAAAGAATCCCATCCAAGGAGTGATTTTCAGCGTGTTATTGAGTTTGGTGCTGTTGTTTGCAGTGATTCAGACGAAAACCTGGATATTTACTAACTTTGCTAACAATAAGTTACTCATTAGTTTCGTTGAATTCATTACCAGACATAAAACTGAAGGCTATATTATAGGAACACAGCCAAAACCACAGCAATTCCTTGAAGGTCATCTGAGTAACATCGCTTTTTTTATAGTTGCCTTCATCGTCTATGGCATCATTGGTTGGAAATTTCAGCCACAATCTCAACCATCCGACAAGAAAAAAGAAGCGGCTGCCCTAATGTATGTGATGCTAATCATCATGATGATAGCACCCTTGTCTGGAAGCCTAACCTTCTATTTCGATTACTATCGCGTTCCTGTCTTTCTGCTCTTTGTGGTTATTGTTGCTTTGATGTATGCGCTGTTTAAGGTGGATCACTTTTTTGAATTAAACTTAAATGAGGCAAACAAATACGATGCCAAGGATTTCAAAAAGGCAATAGAAAAACGACTCGAGTATCAAGAAGAAGAAAAGGAAAAGACCTTAGTAGTTGTCTGTGCGAGTGGGGGCGGCATTCAAGCCGCAGGCTGGATAGTTCAAGTCCTGACGGGATTACAAGATATGCTAGGTAATTCGTTTACCAAGTCAATTGGTTTTATTAGCTCTGTTTCAGGTGGTTCAGTTGGAACGATGTATTATCTCGATCGCTTTGCCGATAAAGGATATCCTGAGTCTAAGGAGTTTGAAAATATCTTTAAGAGTGCTACTGAAGATAGTTTGGATGCGGTAGGTTGGGGATTAGCTTATCCTGATTTATGGCGCATTATTGGGCTTCCTTTTCTCGCTCCTAAAATGTGCGATCGGGGAAAAGTAATAGAGACAGATTGGCAAGGAGAGTTAAAAAATCCCAATAGCAAACAATTTTTATCTACTTGGAGCGAACAAATTTTAAATGGTAAAATTCCCATCCCTATTTTCAATGCGACTCTGGTTGAAGATGGTCGTCGATTTCTAATTTCACCGATGACTTTTTGTAAACCTAGTAGCAACAAATCAGTGGATTTTAACACCCTTTATGCGGGATATGACATTGATGTTGTCACAGCCGCAAGGCTCTCAGCAACTTTTTCTTATGTATCGCCTATTTCTCGCTATGTTGGTGAAAATAAAAACCAGAAGGGGAAAGGGAAGGGGAATTATCATATTGCTGATGGTGGCTATTTCGACAATTCTGGTGTGGTGACGATGGTGGAATGGCTCAATGAATGGCTAGAACCCAACAAAGGACTTAACATTAAACGAGTTCTTTTGTTACAAATTAATGCTTTTCCTAAGACTGAACCCTCCAAAAATGAGAGTGGCGGTGGAGGTTGGTTTCAGGCGATAATAGGTCCTTTACTGACCTTATTCAGCGTCCGTGATACTACCCAGTTGTCTCGAGTTTCTACTGAAGTAGAACTTCTTCAACAGCGATGGAAAAATCAAGTAAAGATCGCATATTGTCCTATCTTTTTTCCAAAGAATGGTAAAAATGGTGAAAATAAACCACCTCTGTCTTGGCAACTAACGGAAAAGCAAAAACAAAATATTAAAAACGGATGGTGCGGAATTAAGAAGGAAATTGGGGAGCAAATTGGGGAGCAAATTGGGGAGGAGTGGAAAAAATGGGGATTTGAAGACCCATCTCAAAAATCGACCAATGAGAAATAGCCAGCTTCCTACGGTTGCGCTTCATCCCCAATAATTTAATCTGCGATCGCTTTTTTTTGACCTTCAACTGATCCGCGATCACTTTTTGAGGTTTTTATAACTGCGATCGCTCATCGAAAATTTTGGGTCTGAAACCCCGTCGTTCTACGACGGCTTTACTGTTAAATATTAGCACATTTACGAAATATATGCTAAAATGTGAGGTATGGAAAAAGCCTATTCG
>NZ_JACJSW010000138.1:0-47689 GCF_014698375.1 Microcystis flos-aquae FACHB-1344
CTGTACGATATAACCCTCGTGAAATTCAGTTTCCTGAAAACACTGGCTTTTCAGTTATCTGTCCATAAACGGGGAGAGGATCGTCATTCAAAAAATTAGAAGCTGAGGTATAGGATTCTTCTTGAAGAATCACTTTGATTCCTATTAATCGACATTGATAAATAATCATGTCAATTAATCGAGCATGAGGGATGGTCACAAATTTTTGATTGTTGACTTTTCCTAAGTTTACTTCTTGTTTCCAACCGTCATTTTTCCCAATTACTAAAGTTGTTATCTCTTGGGCAACTAAGAGATTGACTAAATAACTACTAGCTCGGTGAAGATAATTATCTACTTTCTGATTTCGACAGCGAGTTAAACGGCGAATCCTCTGGGAACTTTGACGATTGCCTTTTAACAGAGATTGTAACTTAGCTCGACGTTGGTTATAAAATTGATTCAGGCTTTTTAACGGTCTGCCATTAATCAACAAAGGGATAAAATCCGGTTGATTTGAAGTTACAGCCATCAAATTATCTATACCTAAATCTATCGCCGCTATCTTTTCATTAGGAGCTAAGAACTGTTCGGTTTTCTCATAAATTACCTCGATTACATAACAATCACATTTAGGGACTATTCTGACTTCTGCTATGCGCTCCGCTACTCTCGTCGGCAAGGCATTGAAGTACCTGATAGTTTGACTAACCCTTGCCTAAGACCTACTTTGTAGGGCTTGAATCGTGTAAACTAAGAGATTTCGTCCTTTTTTTGGCTCCTTATAGCCAGGGATTTTGGGTTTGAACAGAAATTGATCGGGGTGACTTTTAAACTCCGATGAAGCGGCAAAAAATGATGGCCAGTTCCGGTCTAATCCTCTTAAAACTTGTTGGGAAACTTTAGCGGGTAAAGCTTGATACTGTTCTGTCTTTGACCTCAGAGAGGCCATCTGATTATAGGTCAAATAGCCGTGGCCATAAATGAAGTTTTGTCGGATTAAATAATTGGCTGAGTTGTAGAGATTTTTAGACTGCCAAGATCAATTATCTATCTCAGCCCAAAATCGATGTCCTTTCTTGATAATGTGTCTTTCTGCTACTAACATCCGTTGTCTTTTAACTCAGCGTCGGGTTTTGAAGGGTTGTCTTTTTGCCTAGTCTGATAGTTTTGTCTGTACATATTACCATGGTTGACTATATCTGACTATATTTGTATTGAAACTTTACAATACAGTAGAATGTACGATTAGAGAGGGAAGTTATCGTTTTTCTAAGATAACTAGACCGACTTCTCGGCAACAAAAGGCGTTAGATTTATTGGGAGTTTATTTAATTTGTACCCAGTAAAGGGGCATCGGAAATTCTTTTAATCCCTCCCACAGCAAAGGTTACGACCATTTGTCAATGGGGGAGTCTGGAAATACCCCCCCTCAATTGACTGAATGAAAGGAAAATTTATTGTGTTTTCCTGGGCAATTTAGCCGACTTTTGTGGTTTCTTTTGTGGTGGATTGGGAGGGTTTGAGTTTGCGCTTGAGGGTTGAAGCTGCGCCGAGAGTACCGAGGGCAACCAGTCCAAGAAGGGAATTGGGTTCGGGAACCGCTTTCATCGTCAGTGGCCCAGCTTTGACTAGACTACCTTCCATGGGTGTTAACTCAAGGAAGATGGGTTTGACGCTTGAAGACCCAGCCGAGCCAAAGTAGTATTTATCGGGGGGTGTGGGAGCAGGGAAAATGAATTGGCCTGGTGCTGGCACGAAGGGCAGCACCTGCTCTCCAGGGGTGATCCCCGGCTCCACCACACCTACACCACTAAAGGCAAAGAGAAAGGTGGGCAAGTCATCGGCCGGGGTGTTCTTCCACCTCCACCAAAAGTCGGGTGCAAATTCCTCAACTACTGGCAAACCTATTGATAGATCAACTGGCTCCTCTGGAGCAACCGGCTCCTCTGGAGCAACCGGCTCCTCTGGAGCAACCGGCTCCTCTGGAGCAACCGGCTCCTCTGGAGCAACCGGCTCCTCTGGTGGGATATAGCTTGAATTCGTGGACTGACCGAACGACCATACATCCGGCTTAAGCTTCTCTATCGCCGCTTGGGCATCGGCGAGATTGGCAGCCGCTCCATAGAAGATATTGAAAGTGCGGGACTCACCCGGGGCTAGATCACCAAAGGCAAAATCAAAGACGGAACCTTGGTCTGCCGGTCCTTTTTGGAAGAAATCAACATTGATGAAATTTCCACCCGCGTAAGTGCGCGGATCGGAGGAGGCAAAGCCGTTGTCGCTGGCAAAGCGCACCTTGCCACCGGCGGATTCGAGATTGCTTTCCACCCCAAAGTGGCTCACATACTCATTAAACTCAGTGGGTGACACATCCCAATCCATCACGCGGCGATAAACCACATCGGTAACTGTTTCCGTGCCGCTGTTTGTGATGGTGACGTTGCCTTGAAACACATTGGGGACTAAGGAAACACCGTAGAAGTGCCCAATGTCAACGGGATAGTCGGCCAATTGAATGAAAGAGGAGGCTGTTGTGGTCGTGGAACCAAAAGACCCCCCCGTCAGCCCGCCGCTGCCTGAAGATTGATTCACCCAACCAGCCACGCGGCTGCCAAACGGATCAGTGACAGCCACGCCCCATCCTTCACAGAGACAACCTGGGGAGGTGGCATCCCGCCAGGTTCCATCGGGGAAGCGATAGGATAAGCCTGTCGCCCCTGCATTGACAGGACTGAAGCCTAATGGATCTGAAAAATTCAGATGGCCGGCATCATTCACGCCAAGAGCGACGGAGGCCAGAGATGGATCGGCATTGTTAAAGATCACCGCCCCTACCTCTGCCTGAGCCACTTGCGGTGACAAGGCATTAAGAGCAGTCGCCAGTCCAAGTGCTGCGCCTGCAAGCAACGAATTAGACAAGTTCTTAATATTCATGAGAAACTAAAGGATTTTTACAAGTGGGAACGCTACCCTCGCAGCTGGGGCAGCCAGCTTATGCAGGGAAGATATTGAAATTTTGCCCCCCCTCCGAACTATATCCTAACAATAGATATAATTTTTAATAATTCTTTACATTCCTCTCTCCGACCAGCGACTCACCAAGACTTTATCCTCTTGTTGCCAGAAGACCCTATCGGTCTATACCGTTTTTAAATGTACGAATCAAGGGTTCGCAGGCAAGCACGGATTCCCATTATACAAGAACTATAGGGCAAGTCTCCGATTTTGTCAAGGGTTTTGGCCAAAAAAAAATCGCCTCTGGGAGGCGGGGGTGAAAGGTATCACCCTGGAGAAATATTAAACGCCAAAAGACTTACCACAGCCGCAGGTTTGACTGGCGTTGGGATTAGTGAATTGGAAACCACCGCCGATCATCGCGTTGCTGTAATCTAACATGAGACCGTAGAGATAGAGCAGACTTTTTTGATCAGAGACAATTTTAAAGCCATCGTAATCGAAAACCTCATCTTGGGGGCCAATATTGCTAGGATGCTCAAAATCCATCATATAGGACATTCCCGAACAACCACCCTGACGCACACCCACGCGCAGACATAAATCCTTGCCCTGTTGCTCTTTGAGCGTGGTAAGGTGTTTGAGGGCAGCCTCACTGAGTAAAATTCCTTTTCCTTGAATCTGAGTAGCTTGTGTCATCTTTAGCAGGAACTCCTAAACGCAGTTGAAGGGGACATATAAAACTTTACCTTCTCCCATCCATCTTAACGATAGTTGAGGGCTGATGACTGGATTACTTCTTACTTTTCCCAGTCTCGCAGGAGTTTTAGGGCAAAAAGAAGCAAAAAACTGGGATTATTAATTAAATATGGTTGCCAGAGACGACTAGGTTCTTGAAACAAACCATAGAGCCATTCTCAGCCGATTTTCGTCACCCAACGGGGTGCTTGAGACAATTCGCCTTCCGGGAGGATGATAATCAAATCAGGAAAACGCTGCCTTGGGGATGCCGAAAAAGCAGCCGGAAAAGAGCCAAAGAAATTCACTTTTCTAAGCGGAGATTAGTGCCGCTGCTATCGGTGCGATAAACCCAAGTTTTTTGCTTATCAGTCAGAACAATTCGCCATCCTTGCACCAATGCTTGAGTACAGAATTCTCCCGGTTTAGCTAATCCTAAACAACCATCGGGCCAGGTTTGTGGTTGTGCTGCTTGAATTTGCAAGCGATTAACCGATATCTTGGTTTTCCGACTCAAATCTTGACGGGTAGCGGCGATGACCGAATTAGGTGGCTCAGGAGATGCTAAACTGGGTGGCGCTAAGAGGAGAGAAAGCAGGCTCATTAGCATGAAAATGCCAGTTGATACCAGAATAATTCTCGTTTTACCGATTGGTACTTGCTGGCTTTGGCTAAAATTTTTTCTAGATATCATCTTTAGTGCTGCCTCTTTCCGGGGGGTGATAGTCCGAGCGAATCCTCCTGTTTATAACCAGTGTAACCGATACTATGTTCCCGCTCTGGTTTTCGAGCAGCGGCAGCAGTCAATGTCGGTTTTCGTTGTCATCTCCTGAAGACTTCCGTCTCTTTAAGTGGCGATGGCGATTAGAATAGATGAGGATGAACTATCTTAGATGGATGGACTTATGTTATCTTTTTTCCTCCGTTGGTTGATTACCGCCGTCTCTTTATTGATTACAGCGCGAATAGTACCCGGTATAGAAATTAAAGATTTTACCGTGGCTTTGATAGCTGCTGTCGCTTTGGGTTTAATTAATGCTATTATTAGACCCCTGTTGATTCTTTTTACCCTGCCTTTAACTATTTTGACCCTAGGGTTATTTATTTTTGTGGTTAATGCCATTTCCTTTTCTTTAGCCTCCTATTTTATCAGTGGCTTTGAGGTAAAATCATTTTTTGCTGCTTTATTCGGTTCGATCGTGGTTTCGATCATTTCAGGAGTTCTCAATGGTTTTTTTGTTGAATAAAGTGACCAATAATTCGGTTAATTAGTCAGCAATCCTCTGTTTAAAACAGCTTGGCTTACTCTGATCTAGAGACGTTGATTATAACAACGTCTCTCTGGTTTTTGGTAAATAGCGATAGTTTTTATTTGAGAATCAGGGAATTAAATTGACAAAAAGATTGACAAAAATTATCGTTTGTGTTAAACAAGTTATATCGATTATTTACCAGAGGGCTTTAGGGTATGTTTATTATTTTATGTATGAGATCGCTTAGAACTACACCCAGAAAATCCCTACGGATTTAAGTGGGTGGGTGGAATTAAATATAAGATGAACGTAGGTTGGGTTGAAGCATGAAACCCAACGCCAGATTATGTTACGCTACCGCTAACCCATCCTACAAATAATTGTGCCTCCCTACTTACCGTGGCTTTTGTCGTTAAAAATCAGGAAAATTTAATCCCAAGATTTCCATCTCAAGCACCGAGAGCAAGTTCAATTACTATTAGAATAGTAACTTTTTGTGAAGATTTGGCTAACCGGGATGATCCGATCAGACAAAACAAATATAATCATCTTAATTAGATGACTAATAAGCTTTCTTAACCATCTTTCCAGACAGCATAACTACAAGAGTGTAGCAGGGGATTGTTGAGCTAAGGAGATTAACTAATCTCAAGTCAATTTTTCTTGTCTGTGTTGGCTTGAGAGACACAATCATCGCAGCAAAAGTTTTTTTCATTCAATTTAGAGGTTTTAAAATGACTAATAATCAGGAAAATCTTAGCCAAGAAAACAAAATTTATACAGTTCTCAGTATCGGTCAAAGAGGAGCAGGAAAAACAGTTTTCCTAGCGGCATCTTATCAGACTTTCAAAAATCAAGCAACTTCGGGAAATCCGGCTAATATTGTCTTCAGATCTCAAGAGGAAGAAAGCGAAGAAGATATTGAAAAAATTCTCAATTATGTCGCTAGAACAGGTCAATATCCCCCCGCCACTTTAAAAATCAGTAACTTTGATTTTAGTTTAGAGAAAAAAAGCGGTGATCGCTCGGATAAAATAGCGACAATTCGCTGGTGGGATATACCCGGAGAAAGTTGTCAAATCTATAATTTAGCCTTTGTCAATATGGCTTTACAGGCTAATGCTTGTTTACTGTTTTTAGAAGCAGCAAGTTTATTAAATGATTCAGACAAGCATAATAATTACCTGAAAATTTTTCAAACCTTGATCGAGATAATTAACCATAATAAAACTAGGTTTAATTTAGGCATTATTATCAGCAAATGCGATCTAGTTGTCTCTGACCAAAAATGCTGGCAAAACCTACAATTAAAAGTCAAAGAATTAGAGCAAAAACTGCGAGAGCAAAAAGTTAATCACCGTTTTTTTTACTCAACAGTTTTAATTGATTCCCAGCAAGGCACACTGCAAGCAAATCAAGCTTTAGACTCCCTATCTTGGTTATTGTCTCAAATCGATCAACAACTGGTAAACTTTTCCTAAATGACCAGCACTATATCCGATCCATTTACAGCAAGATTAGTAAAAAAATCTCTCAAAAATCTGCTGACTGCCTTATAACAGTCATCTTAATGGTGAGGTGTGAAGTTTTCGTTTTGGGGAGTCGGCACCAAATTAGGTGACAGTTCATCTTGAGGAGAAATGCCGTCAAATATCTCCCCAAAAACTAGAAACAAGACACAATTGTGTGAAAATTATTTATAATAGCCCACAAAAGTGCTTAAAGGTTACAGATCATGTCCTTGCTCGTTGAACAACTGATTTATAGCAGTTTCTCACAACTGGGATTTAAATATATCGCTAGTGTCAATGTCCCCCTAGGGATTCAACAGTTTTTTTATCAACATATAGTCTCTCAGTTATGGGACACCTATAATCCTCCAGACAGGAAATTTAAAGGAGTCTATATCTATCAAATTGACTCCCATAACACCCTCTTTGGTTGGTTAATTAACGATGGTAAGGATGAATTTGGTCGTGGGGACATCCCCTACTTTCATTGTTATTATTTACAGGAACTACTCGACTCGAAACAACTGTTTAAAATCCTTGCCTGTCTAGAAGCAGGCCCCCTAAAACGTATTTTCAGAGATGAGGCTAAAATCTCCCTTGACCCCGTAATTTTAGCCGACAATTATCAGGCAAATGCCTTTGAATTAGGGATTAAACTTTCTAAAGATATTCGTCTGTTTAGCCAACGGCAACTGCGGGAAGGAAAACCTCTACAATGGTTTGTCTCCTCGAAAGAAACCAAAGAACGACAACGACCACATCCCACCGATAATAACTATGATAACTCTAAAAATACCTTACCTAGTGAACCAAATTATAAGGTAGAAATTGCCAAAATCCTGCAAGAATTAGCCGAAAAACCGCTCGCTATTGAGGGGATCATGCTTGTTTCTCCCCAGGGTCAACCTTTGACTGATTCCATCGGCATGGAACACAATAGTGCTTTAATCTTAGCAGGAACAATGCTCTATCTTGTCAATAACACAAAAGAGGAATTAAGCTGGTCTGATCTGGAACAAATTGCTATTCGCAGTCCCCAGGGTCATCTGATCTTAACCCCTTGCAGTGACCAAGCTTTTCTTTTAGTGAAAACTGGCAAAACGATCACGGGATTGTTAGAGGTAGAAATCCAGAAAACTCGCTCAAAATTAGCAAAAATTCTCGCTATCTCTAACCCCACCCCCGAAACTCCTCTCTTAAATCCCACAGTTAATCCCCTCCTTGATTCCGTTGTAGAAGAATTCGAGATCGTCCTCGAAACCGAAGATAATAACAATGCAGATATTCGTTACCGGGGCAGACCAATTCAGTAATCAGTAATCAGTAATCAGCAATCAGGAGTCAGGAGATTATTTTTATTTATTCTCCCCAATTCCTAATTCCTAATTCCTAATTCATAATTCCCCATCTCTCACCTCCCCACACCCCACACCCCACACCCTGCCCCCCTCCCTTCTCCCCCACACCCCACACCCTGATCACTAAAAACCGATGAACCAATTAAACTTAGAAGTTGCGGGAAAAAAAGAACGTTTAGATGCTTGGATGGGGTCACACTTGCCCGATTTATCGAGATCGAGGCTGCAAAAACTGATAGAACAGGGATATATACAGTTAAACGGTCAAATTTGCACTAATAAAAATACTAAAGTTGGTCAAGGTGATCGCTTAAAGATTACCATTCCCGACAGTCAACCCCTGCAATTAACCGCCGAGGCGATCGAGCTTGATATTCTTTACGAAGACGACTATCTGATTATTATCAATAAACCTGCCGATTTAGTGGTTCATCCGGCTCCCGGCCACGAATCGGGAACCTTGGTCAACGCTTTACTGCATCACTGCCCGAATTTAGCTGGAATTGGTGGAATTCAACGCCCCGGTATAGTCCACCGCTTAGATAAGGATACCACGGGTGCGATCGTTATTGCCAAAACCGACCAGGCCCATCAACACCTACAGGCACAATTAAAAACCAAAACTGCCCGCCGGGAATACATCGCCCTCGTCCACGGTGTCCCCAAAAGCGAAACAGGTACAATTGATCTGCCGATCGGTCGTCACCGCAGCGATCGGCAAAAGATGGCTATTATTGCCGTGGAAAAAGGCGGTAGAAATGCCGTCACTCACTGGCAAGTCAAGGAAAGACTGGGCAACTACACCTTAATGGAATTTCGCCTAGAAACTGGCAGAACTCATCAAATTCGCGTTCATAGCAGCCAAATCGGTCATCCGATTCTTGGGGATCCCCTCTATAGTTCAGGTCGTTCCATCGGGATTAATCTACCCGGGCAATTACTCCATGCCCATCGTTTAATTTTAGTACATCCGGTCACGGGAGAGAGCCTAGAAGCGATCGCTCCCTTACCCGCTATTTTCCCGAAAGTTTTAGCTATTTTACGGCAGAGGAACCCCTAGCGCACAAATTGCGGCATAATCTCCGCTGCTGTCCATAATCCGTAGATACCGCGACGATGTAGGGAAACCCCCGCTTTCAGATAACCGAAAGCCGGCCCGCAGACATTAGCCGCCATACTGGTTTCATCACCTAAAGTGAAGGTATGGGTGGAAATTTTGCCTTCAAAAGTCCGCCCCGTGACTTTAACATTGGTACTCAAGGGCTTTTTCGGGTTGCGCGTATCCACCACACCCCCGACGGAAACCCGATCGCGTCCACAGATTCCGGCTAATTCCAGCATAATATCGTCCGCGTGTTCCATATTTTCGAGGCTGAGAATGCCATTGGTTTTATTTAACAGCATTTCCACTTCCGCATCACTCATCCGGTGCGCCGTTTCTGGGTCGTAACCGGGTAAATGGGCGATATCTTCGCGAATAGTGGCACGATAAGCCTCCCAGTTGGCAATTCCCACGCCGAAGGTAATTTTAACGCTATGAATCTCTGCATAACTCTGGGCAGCTAGGGCAGCGGCAGCAGTTAACAGTCCGGGGGTAGCGCCGCAGCCGGTCATGTAGGTGATGCCGGCGGCTTCTAGGTCTGCTTGTAGTGCTAAGATTTGTTCCATGGCGCTGGTACGTTTGAGCGCATCGACTAAAACCCCGCGCCAACCCAAGCGAATGAAAGTTTTAGCGATATCGGCCATGAAATTGTTGGGTAAATTCGGCAGGGCGAGAAAATAGCCTTCTACGTCGGCAGTTTTGATTAATTCCTCGATACTGTTTTGGCTGAGACTGCCGTAATTTTCCAGATAACCGATCGAACCCCGGTCATGATAAATTTTGTTACAGGTATTGACATCTAGACCGTCTTTGTGGTAAGCAAAACCGGCTTTATCGGCGGCGGCAGTCCAAAGCATTTCCTGTTTGGGGGCGAGAATTCTAGCGGCAGCCTGTCCCAAACCACCAAAACCTAAAACACCGATCCGAAGGCAATCGCTGGCTATTTGTTTATTCATATTTGTTCTGATTCCTATAGACAAAATTCTATGATCTCGGCGGTCGTGGTTCGCCGTTGCATCTCCTTTATTTTCAATTTATCGCTTCAGGTCGTCTTTTTTGTGTACTTTTGTTAAATTATGCCTCCTGGGTCAAGGTTCGCCCTTGACGATGAAGAAAAGTTACGGGAAACTTACAAAAAATGAAAGTGGTTAGGTGACGTAATATAAAGTTTTGCTAAAATTTTAACCAGATTGCTACGATTAGCAAACTATCGTAAATTAAAACGATAGGGAGCTTTGCAAACCCCAGATCACGCCGAGAAGAGCTATGAGCATGGAAAGCCTAGAGTTTATCATCTATCCCGATGGTCGCGTTATGGAAAAGGTGACAGGCATAGTCGGTTCATCTTGTCAAGAGGTGACGGCGGCGATCGAGGCACAACTCGGGCAGCTGATGTCTCAAGAGAAAACCTCGGATTATTACCATCAAACCGTCAGCCAGTCAGAGAAAGTCAGCAACGAAGCCACTTTTAGCGACTGGTAATTTTTCATCTTTCCCGATCCCTTTATTTAAGCCACTGAAAAACCATGTCACACTTTAGCAATATCAAAACCAAAATCCGCGATCTATCCTACCTAAAAGCCGCCCTCAGCGATATGGGGATGGAATGGAAAGAGGGTTCTCACCCCGTCAAAGGTTATCAAGGTCAAACTTTAACCGCAGAGGTGGTAATCGAGCAAGATAACAATTACGATATCGGTTTTCGCTGGAATGGTAACGAGTACGAGTTAGTTGCCGATTTACAATACTGGCAACAACCCCTAACCGTAGAAGGATTTTTAAGAAAAGTAAATCAAGGTTATGCCTACCACACCATTCTGGCAGAAACTGCTAAACAGGGTTTTCAGGTGGCAGCACAGGAAAAAAATACTGATGGTTCCATTCGTCTAGTGGTACAACGTTGGAGTGCCTAATGGCTGATTTTTCTCCCGAACGCTCTGGTTTTGAACCAGAGTTAGGGGGATTCCTAAGAGATTCCCCCGATCGCACTGGTTTTGAACCGGAATTGGGCGGTTTACTGCGCCAGAAAGCGGTTTACGTCGATGAGGTCACTTGTATCGGTTGTAAACACTGCGCCCACGTTGCCCCCAATACCTTTTTTATTGAAGGCGAATACGGTCGCTCTCGTGTCTATAATCAGGACGGTGACGAAGAAGAAATTATTCAAGAAGCGATCGAGACTTGTCCGGTTAACTGTATTCACTGGGTTAATTATAATCAGTTGTCATCCCTTGAGGAAGAACGCAAACATCAAGTGATTAAACAGTTAGGTTTTCCTCAGATTCACAAGAAATTTAGCCCCGCAGATTTAGATATCTAGGGTGGATAGGTACAGCCTCATCCACCTATTATTTCCTAGAAGTTATGGCAGCGGCTCCCGATCGAATCCGCTACAGTTCTCAGGGGAAATAATCCTATCTCGGATTTTAAGGACAATGAACACCCAACTGATTGATTCTCTCGTGCGAATTATTCTCTCTCTCTCCGAGGAAGAAAGAGAGTTACTGAATCGAAAAATTGAGAGCGAACAACGGGAAAATTTGCAGATTAACGCTCAAATTTTGGATTTAGAAACCCGTGTCAAGCAATAGGAAAATCAATATCCCATGAGTTCGGAAGAATTCTCTCCTAGATTTCGTTCTGGTGAGCTAGGGGACGCTATGGATTATTTCGAGTGGAATGTTTATTATGAAATGCTATTGGCAGCTAGAAAAGAGATAAGTTTACGATCAAATTAGATGGAGATAGCCGATTATATTCGCAAGGTTAAACGGAAATTATCTGAGAGTTTGATCGTCAACTCTTTCGCGATTGTCGATGAAAGAATTTTATTCGATCGAGGCTATTTCCGAGCGAGAGTCCTTCGATTTCAGGACAACAACTGTATAAAATTGAACCACTGAGATAAATCATGAATCCTAGAGTTAAAGAAGTTATCCCTTTGCCAAACTATCAATTACAACTCATCTTTACTAATGAAGAAAAGAAAATTTATGATTGTTCACCACTGCTCGATTTTGGCATCTTTCAAGAACTTAAAAACAAACAGTATTTTAATCAAGTAAAAATTTTAGATGGTACGGTAACTTGGCCGAACGAACAAGATATCTGTCCGGATACTCTCTATCTTGACTCCATTTCCCAAACCTAGAACAGTTCGATCGAGGAAACCCGACAACTTCGCATAAAATTTAGGAAGCATGAAAAGTAACGCTCCCACTGATCAGATTTTCTTTCGCTACAGGCTTTCTCAGAAAGATGAGGTTAGTTATTGTTGCTAAAATACTTGATGAGTAAAGATTAATCTGTACTTCATCTCTAGGAGAAAGAGTGAGAAATTTTCTACTTACCCGGTGATTGCTGTGGGGAGGGAAAAGTTAGAGGCAATCGGGGCAAAATGATAAGTATTCTATATACAAACACCTTCAATACTTAAAAATATTTAAATTTACAATTAGTAATATTTATTTTTACTTAAGAATTTATTGAGAATAATTTCTATTTATTTACGAGATAGCAATACTTCCAGCGATTCTGGTATAATTTTGCATTATGCTATGGTGGGTTTCCTTTGTCTTTTTTGGAATTTTTAAGGTCTAGCTTGCCTTGAAACCATTGCTAAATCTAGACTTTCCCTTTTAGCCAAACCAAACACTTTCGCCAATTATCCCTTTTTTCCCCAACAACGTTGATCTAATTTTTGTGTAGTTTTGTTGCAAAGTCAAAATTTTTTTGACAAAATGCCCGAATTGTGGTAGAGACGAAATGACGGGATTTAGCATCATCTCTAGTTCCAATGTTTCCTAAAACCAGAGACTTCCTGCCTCACCCTTAAGATAACTGCTAGAGTTGTTTTTTCTGGTATTTGAATTGATAAAAATAAATTTATTTGATGTTGTCTGTGGAGATTTTTTGGGTAAGTAGCTGGTTATAATCTAATTGAAACCACTTAATTAAGTAGCTGGTTATAATTAAATTAAAAATGGATTTTAGGTTCGATCCCCCCTGCCCCCCTTGATAAGGGGGGTGCCGATAGGCGGGGGGATCCCCCTGAATAAGGGGGGCATCTGATAATTTTTAACGCCTACCTACTTAGGCAGTATTTTGTTAAGTAAAGAGCCGCTATGTACGTTTTAATTGGTGGGGCGGGAATGATGGGGCTAGGTTTAGCCCAACAACTTTTAGACTTGGGACACACCGTGGCCATCGTTGATGTGGACCCTTTAGCTTGTCGGTTTGCCCGGGAAAAAATTGGTGTCATGGCCTTTGAGGGGAGTGCTGTCAGCACGAAAGTTCTGCTGGAGGCGGGGATTCGACAAGCTAAGGCGGTTGTTGCCGCCCTGAGAGACGATGCCATGAATCTAGCCCTAGTCACCCTGTCTAGAAGTTATGGCATTTCCCATATTGTGGTAAGAATGTGCGATCGCGAATTTCTCGAGGCCTATCGTCTTGCTGGAGCTAGTCACATCATCAGCACGATTGATTTAGCCGTTGTCACCATGGCCAATGCGATCGAATACCCCGAAGTAGAATCGATGATGCACTTTGAACAGGGGCAAGTGGAGGTGCTAAAGCTGCCGGTCCCCAGGGATTGTTATGTAGCTGGGCGTACCGTTGCCCAAATCGCTCAAGATGCCAACTTTCCGACCGGTTCGCTGATTATTGGCTATCAGTGTCACGCTTCTGCCAGTTTAGAGATTCCCAACGGCAATACCGTCCTAGAAGCCGACTCAACTATTTTGGTGGTCACTCGTCCGGAATACGTCAAACCGATGATCGATTAC
Source organism: Microcystis flos-aquae FACHB-1344 (assembly GCF_014698375.1). NCBI lineage: Bacteria > Bacillati > Cyanobacteriota > Cyanophyceae > Chroococcales > Microcystaceae > Microcystis > Microcystis flos-aquae. The sequence continues at coordinate 13,684 of NZ_JACJSW010000138.1, forward strand.
CTCGGCATTCAAACTAATCATCGTCCAACGATAGAAGTTTCTCATCCAAACCTTTAACGTAAGATTGTACTAAATTTTCTGGTACAATGCGTTTGCGAAGTGCATCGCTCAAGGCTGCCTTCTCAGCGAGGAACAATCGTCGTCGAATGGCATCTAGTTGACCGTTGTTAGGCTCCATTTGCCCCGATCGAGACTGATTATAAGCATCCCGCAGCACCCGTTCCGATACCGCCACTTTTGCCTGATAAGATGCCCACAGTTCTTCGTACACTGCTTTCGGTAAAACGCCGGATTTCAGTAAATTGGCTAACTCATCTTGTGCCGCTTTCGACGCGATCAACTGCAGCTGTAACTGTCCAATCTCCCGTGTTACTGCCGAAACCTGACTAATATCGAGCTTTTTAATTAGCCAGGGTAAGGCTAATCCTTGGATGACCAGAGAAAATAACACAGCCCCAAAGACTAGCTCGATGATCAATTCCCGTCCTGTTAGAGTCAAAGGAATAGCAACCGCTAGGGCCATGGAGAGGGAACCCTTGATGTTGCCCAAAATCAGAATATGTTGCCAGCGTAAGGGGATCGGTCGATCGATCCAGCGAAGTACCCATAGTAAAGAATACACTGACAGAATACGCCCCAATTGATAAGCCAAAATGACCAGCACAATCGATGGCAAGGTTTGCCATAGGGTCAAGGGGTTGATTTCAATACCAATAAGCAGAAAAATAAAGGTATTGACGATAAAACCGGCGTATTCCCAAAAACTGATCAGGGTAATGCGATCGGATGCAGAGGCGCTGCGAGGCAGCCCCAAGTTACCAAAGACAAGTCCGGCAATAACTACCGCTACCGCTCCCGATACACCCAAAAACTGCCCGAGTTGAAAAGCTCCCAAGGCAAGCGCAACCGTAAGCAACAGACTACTCAGCGGCTCCCGTAAGCGCACATAGATGGGCAGACACAGATAGCCTAGGACAGCGCCCACTAATCCCCCACCCAGAGCAACGATCAACACTTCCTTGATGACTTGTGTGGTGCTGATGGTTCCAGTCGCGTAAATCACCAAGAGCAAATTGAAGGTGACGAGTGCGGCTGCATCATTAAATAGTGTTTCCCCTTCCACAATAGTGGAGAGCCTAGAGGGAACCCGAATTTCTTTAAAGACGGCAATCATCGAGACAGTATCGGTGTTTGCTAGAATCACTCCCACCAGTAAGGCGGGAATCCAATCTAGCCCTAGGCCAAATTTTACCAAAACTGCAATAATCGCCGCAGAAAAAACCGAGCCGGGTCCTGCCAGCAGTGCGATCGGTTTAAAGGTACTGCGAAGACGGCTGATATCGGTATTAATCGCCGCTTCAAAAATCAGAATCGGCAGAAAAAGGTTAAGCACTAAAAACGGATCTAAGCCAATACGACGAGATAAAAGATCGGTGATCGGTAATCCTGCTAAGACTAAACCTGCCACATAGGAAATGCGTAATCGCTGGGTTACTAGAGCAACGGCAGTGGCAATCAGTAGCAGCAGGATCAAGACAAGAACCAGTTCAGGAATGTCTCCCACCGTTTGGCTGTTGACAGCAGAATTGCTATCGAAGGATTTTTGTTGTGCTGCCCAGGCTACTAATAATTCTCCCCTCATAGGACGATTTTACCGACAATTAAGAACTTGGCTATTTTTATAATATAAGGGAAATTATGGCAGTCACAGCCTTTCTCAGAAAGATGAGGTTAGTTATTGTTGCTAAAATACTTGATGAGTAAGGATTAATCTGTACTTCATCTCTAGGAGAAAGAGTGAGAAATTTTCTATTTACCCAGTGATTACTGTGGGGAGGGAAAAGTTAGAGGCAATCGGGGCAAAATGATAAGTATTTTATCTGCAAATACCTTCAATACTTAAAAATATTTAAATTCACAATTGGTAATATTTATTAACTAAAATTCTCTAAAGCTTCAAATTGACGTAAGGCAAGACTAGAACCTTGCTTCCAGCCTAATTCTACATAATAGGGAAAAAGTTTCTTGATATTTATATCGGGAAAGAGACGACTATTTTCGCTTTCTTGATAACCGTCTTCTCTGAACAGATATATTTTTAATTCTTCCCGACGATAAACCCACAATTCGGGTATTTTCAGCAATTGATAGGCCTCTATATCAGTCAGAGAAGTAAAGTCCACTTCTATAGCTAAATCGGGAGGAGGATCAACAGTTAAATCAATTCTCTCTTTGCCTAAAATTGCCTGTCTATTATCAATATAAAAACAAGTATCTGGCTCTACTCCTGCTTCCCCCGATATTTTCAAGGTAATCGGATCAAAACATTGCCAGTCTTTGCCTTGGCGACGGAGGATAATTTTTACTAAATCCCGTAATGTATCAACACGATTGCCATGACTTGGTAAGGGAGACATAAGCCGAATTTCTTGAGTTTTGCGATTAAAATAGAGTTTAGGATAGGTTTTTTGGAGACGTAAACTCAGTAATCTTTCGTAATCTTCCCAAGTCTGATGGGGAAAAATAACTTGACTGCCTGGAGATAAAGATAAAGTATTTTCGTTGAGAGTAATTAGTAGCATTTTGATAATTATTTTTGGATTGTCAGATCCCCCCGCCTATCGGCACCCCCCTTATTAAGGGGGGCAGGGGGGATTAAGCTCACTTTTATACAAAAAGTGTTTTAACTAAAATTCTCTAAAGCTTCAAACTGACGTAAAGCAAGACTAGAACCTTGATTCCAGCCTAATTCTACATAATAGGGTAAAAGTTTCTTGATATTTATATCGGGAAAGAGACGACTATTTTCGCTTTCTTGATAACCGTCTTCTCTGAACAGATATATTTTCAATTCTTCCCGACGATAAACCCACAATTCGGGTATTTTCAGCAATTGATAGGCCTCTACATCAGTCAGAGAAGTAAAGTCCACTTCTATAGCTAAATCGGGAGGAGGATCAACAGTTAAATCAATTCTCTCTTTGCCTAAAATTGCCTGTCTATTATCAATATAAAAACAAGTATCTGGTTCTACTCCTGCTTCTCCCGGCATTTTCAAGGTAATCGGATCAAAACATTCCCAGTCTTTACCTTGACGACGAAGGATAATTTTTACTAAATCACTTAAAAGATTGATACGTTTGCCATGACTTGGTAAAGGAGACATAAGCCGAATTTCTTGAGTTTTGCGATTAAAATAGAGTTTGGGATAGGTTTTTTGGAGACGTAAACTCAGTAATCTTTCGTAATCTTCCCAAGTCTGATGGGGAAAAATAACTTGACTGCCCGGAGATAAAGATAAAGTATTTTCGTTGAGAGTAATTAGTAGCATTTTGGTAATTATCCTTGATTTTTAGCTGTGGGATTTAACTAATTTCGCTCTGGCAACCAATGCCTATCAAGCATTTGTTCAAGGGAATAGGGACAATTTAGAGGAAAATTGTGAGGAGATATTTCAGTTTTTTGCCCAACAATAAAAACGGCATCTTGATAGATTTTTTCTTGGTTATCTAGGAGATATTTTTCTAAATTTGTACTTAAATATCCATTTAGCTGAACTCTAAAAGTAGCTATTTCTCCTTGCCAATGCCGATGATGTAATTCAAATTCTTCCAGCCAATATTGCCACAACAAAAGATGAATAATTATCTGTCTTAAAAAACTCTCAACTCGATTTTTATCCCGTTTGCTCAAAGCCTCCAACTCCTCGATTAAATGTTGAATATCCAACTCAGCTAGACGATTTTCCTTGAGAAGTTTAATTGTTTCAGTCAACCAGAGATGTTCATCTTGTTCGTAGAGAAATTGTAACTGATTTAGCCAAGTATCTTTTTTCATATTTTTTTGGCTGAGGAGACTTCTAAAACTGCTTTCGGGTAGGCAATGCGTTGATGGTGGAATTGTTGCCAAACTTGCACAAAAACCTCGGCAATAATTGGTAATTCCTCCTGACGAATACCACTATCTACTAATTGTTGATCGCGCCATCGGGCCTGAAAAATCTTTTTGATCATATCCATGGCTTGTTCTGGGGAGGCCTCCTTCAGCGATCGCAAAGCGGCCTCGCTACTATCGGCCAACATAACGATCGCCGTTTCTCGCGATTGGGGAATCGGACCATCGTAGCGAAAAGCCGCCTCATCGACGAATTCTTGACCATTTTGGGCGGATTTTTGCAAAGCTTGCTGATAAAAATAGGAAATTAAGAGATTGCCTTGGTGTTCGGGAATAAAATCGCGGACCACTCGCGGTAAACCGTGTCTGCGGGCCATGACTAACCCTTCGCTAACGTGCTTTTTAATAATCTCGGCGCTGACGTAGGGATCGTTAATTTCATCGTGTTTATTCGGGCCACCCATTTGATTTTCAATAAAACCGAGAGGATCGTGCATTTTCCCGATATCGTGATAGAGGGTTCCCGTGCGAATTAATTCCACATTACAGTGCAGTTTTCGGGCGGCCGCTTCAGCTAAACAGGCGACAAAAAGGGTATGTTGAAAAGTCCCCGGCGCTTCCGTGGCCAAACGTTTGAGCAAACTACAATTAGGATTGGACAACTCCACCAGACGAATGGGAGTGACCACATCGAAACAGCGTTCCAAATAGGGGGATAATCCTAGGGCGATTACCGTCCAAGCTATTCCCGATAGACCATAGACGAGGGCCGTGGGTAGTAGAGTATAGATGATTGTGCTGGCCGTGGCGCTAACGATTAGGTAAGTGAGCAGATAAACACCCCCTTGGCTGACTCCGATTCCCATCCCTAGCAGCGATAATTCATCCCTGGAACGCAATTTTGCCGCTATCATCGCCGCTAATAGTCCCCCTATCGTCCCGGCGATTAAATCGGCGCTGATACCTTGGCTGCTGAATAGGGAAAGACCGGCAGTTAAGAGGACCTGGGTGACGGCCAGAGTCGGGCCGTAGAAACTGCTGACTAATAAACCCACGGCTGCCAGATTGGTAAAGGGAATATTGGCGATCGCTAGGATCGGTGTGGTAAAACTTAGTAAACCCAAGAGAAGAAAATCCCGGTGACGCAGAGGCCGATGGAGACGCTGGGCAACGAGGCAAAAAGTCCCGATCGCACTGGTGACAAGGATTGCCGTTGACCCTAAACCCATCCAGTTAATGCCCCGTTCGCTTAAACCAAAACCATCGATGAGAACAAACTGAGCTTGAGTAATTTTTTCGCCTGCTTTAACGATAATTTGACCGGTTTGAGCGCTAGACATGACCATATCTACCGCTTCCACCGCTTTAGCGGCTTGTTCTTTGGTTGCCTCCCGATCTTCTATCAGGTTCGTTTGTCCCTCTAGGGCTGCCAGAAGGATATTTTCGGCTAAAGACTGCTGGCGACTGGTTAGGCGATCGCTGCTAATCTGCACGGCGATGGTATCCTGTAGGTGACTGGTGGAAATCCCCGGGGGAATGCCTTGCACCAAAATCCGGCGACCCGCTTGCAGGACGGCTTTTTCTAGGTTTTGCCACTCTCGATCGCCCATTTGGGCCGCTGTGATCAGATCGGCGTATTTGAGTTTATTTAAGCTGGAATGCCGATAATTTTGGCTGGTTTGCTCCTTTATTTGCCGTAATTGCCCTAATCGATCGATAAATTGCTCAAAGTTCCCCTTGGCCACGCGCTGACGATAGGCTTGGATTTCGCTAACAGCATATTCCTGCTCTTTTGTCAAGAGTTTCGTAAAAGATTCTTCATAGTTGAGGCGGCTCTGTAGAGTTGACCATTGAGCGGCAGAAAAGGTGAGCAGCATTTCCATTGTGGCGTTAGAAATATTTCTGCCCATTAAAATGGAATTTCTTCGCAAAATTGGGCTAATTTGACTTAATTGCCCTAAAGTGTCTCGCAGCGATCGCTCGATCTGGGCGGTGGTTTGGGGGTCTCTTTTCAGCCTGGGAAGCAGTCCAGCCCGAATTTTTTGGCGTTTGAGGGCGGTGGTTTCTTGGTCTTGAAAACGGGCATCTTCGGGGGCGATAATCGTGACGGGGGAAATAGTCCCGACGGCCAATTTCGGCTGATTATAGAAACGATAACCGACCACGCTAGTCAGACAACCGACGGTAAACAGGAAGATTAAGGGTCGTCGCAGTTTACCCAGGGAGTAAGAGCGAGATTTTCGGGCAGAATCAGGAAAAACAGTGAAAGAATGCAGAAAATGATTCATAAATTCCAGCTAAATTCTATAAACTGCGCGACCATGCCCAGAGAAAAAATACCGGCAGCTCGGTTTTGGGTTCCCTCTTCTATTTTAAGGACTCCCTGTGCAAAAAAATTTTTTCTCGAAAGGTATCTAGGGGCTGCTGAAAAAGTTTGTTGGTGGGGTTAGGAGTCGGTCGCCGGTCGGGGAAGAGAGAGGCAAAAGGCAAGGGTTTGGAACTACACAAGGGAGGGTCTTTCTCCGTTTCCTGATGGGTTAAGCAAGAGGTAGAACCTCTAGAAATGCGTTGCAAGGGAGACCCTTGCAACGAGGTACGAGGTAAATTATCAATAGCTCTAATCTATTTCTAGATTTTCTAAATCGGCTAAATCTTGTAATCTACCTGATGCTTTTTTGTTTTTTTTAAGATTTTCTAAGTCAATAAAGTTAACAATAATATCGTCAATTTTAACCTCAATTCTGGATAAGTAACAAGTTTGAAACTCTACCCCATCGGGGGTTGTAATTAAATCAATACGGTTAGGAGGATAACCTAATTGTATCACTTGATCTGGCGTTAAAAAGTCATCAATTGTTAATCCTAAAGAACCAAAACCGAACCCTTCTAAGGCTTTGATTAGATTATAGGCATTTAACGAACTCATTTCTATCCAAATATCAATATCTTTAGTATAACGAGGATAGCCATGTAAGGCAACGGCATAGCCGCCTAAGACGAGATAACGCACTTGATTATCGTTTAACAATTGTATAAACTCTTTGAAGTCTTGGTTCAGCATTATATTTATATTGATGATATTCTTGACGAATTTCTTCTAAGGCCGATAGTCTCGTTTGGTACGATTGACTACGCCAATAGGCTGTCTCCGTTTTGGGAGCTTTTAAGTTAACTTTTTGATAAGTGATTTTCATAGAGAGATTAAGTAGGTAGGCGTTAAAAACTATCAGACACCCCCCTTATCAAGGGGGGCAGGGGGGATCGAACTTAAAATCCATTTTTAATTTAATTATAACCCAGCTACTTAAGTGTTATTTTTCGCCTTTATTGTTTAAAGAGGGATGGCAGTTTCTAGGGAAATTTTAAGATTCCTGTTCTCAGAAATCCTATAGTTAAGTTTTTCAAAACCAATAACTTCGCCTTTTTGATTTTTCATTAAAATAACTTCGTCGCCGGTTTCTTCGCAGAGATATTCTGAAGAGCGATCGCCAAACCACACGGTTAAGGTATTGCCCATCGGATCATAATAAACGTTTACTTCTGCCATAAAATTTCCCCTTCTTTAATTGCATCGGTGGGATAAGTGGTAATTAGGAAGCCATCACCATTGAGTTTTCAGATAATGGCACAGAGCCAACGTTTTGGTCGTTGAAGTTTATAAAAAAGATAAACATTAGGGTCACTGCGGCTACGTCGAATTTCATCAGGTTGGCTAAGGGTTTCTTGGACTAATTTTTCTTGTCCTTTCATTATAGGATGTTTTATCTGGGTGATAATCCTAAATCCTTTGAGTATAGGCTACTTATGAAGACAGGCACTCATGCAAGAGGCAAAAGGCAAAAAGGGGAATAAATAATCAGTCTTTAATAACCGGATTTAGTATAACCTATCCCTGCGTCTTCATCGGCCCGCATCCTGTAGGGGCGAAGCATTCGGGCAATAACCTATTGCTGAAACCGTAGATTTTCTATCCGAATGCTTCGCCCGTACTTTTTCAGCACAGAAAACGGGTTTCTCCGAGAAACCCGTTTTCTACTCATGGACACCCCCCCTTATCAAGGGGAGCAGGGGGGATCGACACCCCCCTTATCAAGGGGAGCAGGGGGGAGAACCCAAATAACCAGATTTAGTATAACTCCTAAACTAATACACTTGTTCTATAGCTTGCCCCAAAAAATTCCAGAAAAGGGAATGAGGGTAAAAAGGGAAAAAAAGAGAAAAAGGGTTACAGGGTCCTCCCAGCACCGCACACCACCCGAAAACCGCTGTAGCTGATGCTGACGCGGCGGAAGCTGCTGTAGCGGGAAGCGGAACGGCAGTAAAGTGGAATGTAGCACCAAGAACCGCCCCGCAACGGAGAACGATTATCAGCCCCATATATTATCCAGACACTGCCATCCGTCGGCGCACCGTCATAATTATCGTGCCAAGTATCGGCGCACCATTCCCAGACATTGCCGTGCATATCGTACAGTCCAAAAGCGTTTGGGAAAAACTGTCCCACGGGAGTCGTTTGTTGTCGATATTCTCCCTTCGCTTCCCCTGCGTAGGTATAGCCAGCATTGTAGTTAGCCAATTCCCCGGTAATGGTTTCCCCAAAGTAGAATGGGGTGGTGGTTCCAGCACGACAAGCGTACTCCCATTCCGCCTCACTCGGTAGCCAATACTCCCGTTTTGTTTCCCTTGATAGTCGTTTACAGAATTCTGTTGCTTGATACCAGTTGACTCTTTCTACGGGTAGCTCATCCCCTATGAAGCGAGAGGGATTTGTCTCTAGGTCGATGTCTATTTTAGCGGTTGCGGCAATCGCTCTCCACTGAGCTTGGGTAATCGGGGTTTGACTCATGTAGAAAGCGGGGACTTTGACCAGGTGTTGTGGTCTTTCCCTTCTAAATCCGTCCCAATCAAATTTTTTAACCAGTCTTTCGATTTCCTCATCTTCCGTTCCCATCCAGAATTCTCCTTGGGGAATATACATCATGCGGATATAGTTTTGAGCTTTTTTCCTGTTGCCAACTTCTGGAAGGTTTTCATCGTAAAAATAGGCTTTAACAGGTTTTCTCTCGATAACTTGGCCTGTTTTATTAACCAATACCGTTTCTGCGGTAAAAAGGAAAAGGTTTTCATTGTAGGGAACAATAGCGGCTACTTTGTCTATTAAACGTTTTTGTAGGGTTCCTTCGTCTTCTGGGGAAAGTTGAAGGACATTGCCAACGTGGTTTAAATCCCCTCTAGAATAGGCGGCAATCGGTTCATTAAGCAATAACAAGGGTTCATAATCGGCTAAAGCAGCGGATAGATTCTCTAATAAAGCTGTCAATCTCACAAGACGCACTCGGTTATTATTTTTGATAGCTTCTGCTAGTACCTGTTTGATTTCATTGACTGCTTGACTGGGTTTTAGGTAGGCAAGAGCTAACCATTGTTGATTTTGCCAATAAACCGATTGTGAGCAATAATCACCGATTTGTTCCTGAATATAGGTTTGTAACTGATAGGCCAGAGATTTGAGTTCCTCTGGGGTTAATTTTTCTAATAGTAGTTTACGAACATCGGGAGACATTTCATAGAGTTCTCGATCTATTTTGCGGACTAAACTGGAGAGTAAAATATCAGCGATCGCATACCAAGGAGCTTGATTATTTTTATCTTGATGTTGACGCAGATAATAAAGTAAATTAGGGGATAAACTAAGGGGAAAAGCCGCTCTTTTCGCTAGTTCTCTGGTGTTTGGTTCGTTTTCTTTTTCAAATAATCTTAAACGGCTTTCTGCGCTAAAAAAATCTTCATCCTCATCCCAATTATCCCCTTGTTGAAATTGATTAGGATTAAATAAATGACGGGGTGGGATAGCTTCTTCTTTTAGCCATGTTATCAAGTTTTCCCAGTCCTCTGTGGTTAGTTCAAACATGGAAAAATTGGGTATATCTTCAGCTAAATCAGCAATATCGATCGCAGTTGTCCCATACCATCGATGATAGGGTAAGGGGTTTAACCATGCGACTCGGCTAAATCTTCGGCTAAATCGTCGGATAAGGGTTTCTGTTGCACTCAAGCGCTCTTCTACATAACGTTTTCTAGCGGCACCCGCATCACTAAGAATTAGACAACTGGTTACTTCCGGAGAATAGTTAGAGAGAACTTTGCTTAAAGATTGACTTTCCCAACCGTTTTCTTGTCGTAAAACCTCGTCTCTAATCAGATTATCAAAGTAAAAATGGGGAACATTTGCCCAAGTTTGCTTCATTATCCTACCAAATCCTGCAAAGGGAATCATCGAGTCAGAACAATCAATAAAAATTATAATTTCTCGGCGATAAAGTTGTTTCTTTTGGTAAATTATTTGATCAAAAAAGCCTCGTTTAGCCGTTGCCATCACCGTAGCTTTTAGATCCCAAGTTTGTCGAGGACTTTCTAGGGGTAATGGACGCAGTTGCTGCCAACTTTCTTGTAACTTAGCGATGCCAATAGGATAATAATCAGGATTATCTAGGGATGTGATTTTTTTTCGCTTTTCAATAGCTGTGGCAATTTGTGGAAATGAAGTCTCCGGTGCTATTTTTGTATCCCCAGAAGGGGTAATTTCTAATGAGGGAGATTCCCTATCATCCATCGGGTTTATGATTTTGCTAATCGATTCTTCTGGATGACGAATAGGTATTTTTTGGGCTATTTCTATATTTATTTCTGGTTGGAATTGTAGCATCTCTGTCCAGGCCTGATCAAACTTTTCTTTTTCTTTCGGGGATTTAACCCATAAAGCTTGACAAAGAAGTTTAATTTTAGGATTGTCTAAGTTGGGATTTTCTTGAATAGCAATATCAGAATCATTGGCGAGTTTTTGAATTAGGTAATTTTCCACCCGATAATATTGTTCAATAGACAGCAGAAATCCTTCTTCGTCTCTGAGTTGATAAAATAGGTCAAGTAGGGGGGATGTCATTGGCTTTTTTAACCTCTTGTTCCATAATCTTGTAAATCGGTACGGCTTTTTAGTAAAACACTAGCGTGGGGTAATTTGTCCTCGTTTAATTTGGCGATAATTTCTTCAGTTTTGTACTTGAGTAACGATTTAAACCAGGCTATTAATTCACTGGTGCTAACTTTTTTTTCTCCTTCAGATTTAGTCTCGTCTTGTGATGTTCTCACTTCCTGAAAACGGTCCACTGCTTTGATGATAACCTCTTGTTCAGCGTCGGTAAACCGTTCGGTTAATATTTTTCTTAATCTTTCTTGGTTGGGTAGCTCAATATAGTGATAAATGCAACGTCTCAGAAAAGCATTGGGTAAGTTTTTTTCTTGATTACTGGTAATTATAATCAGAGGAAAAGCTTGATCATTTGCTTGAATTAAATCTCCTGTTTCTTTAATGAAAAAACGACGAGATTCAATGGCTAAAAGTAAATCATTAGGAAAATCTCGATCTGCTTTATCTATTTCATCAATTAATACTACCGATTGTTCTTGCTTATCTTGACTTTCTTTAAATGCTTTACCCAAGGGTTGTAAATCAACCCAATCCTTTGAAGTAGCTGGATTTTTTTGCTCAGAAGAAGATTCTTCTATTTCTTTTTTGCTTAAAATTCCGCTAATTTGAGCAGCTTGTAAACGACCAATATAATCATATTGATAGAGACTATCTTCTGCTTTACTTGTAGATTGAACTATCCACTCATAATATTTTATAGGATTACTTTCCTGACGATAATTAAATTCATAAACTAAGGCATGAGCTAGACGACTTTTGCCACATCCCGGTTCACCTTCTAGTAACAAAGGCATTCCCAATTCAATAGCCAAGTTAACAACTTCTATTAACTCATCACCTGCGTCATAGGGATAAATTTTTTGTTGAATCGGTTCATAATAAAGTCCCGATTTAGGTTGAATTTCTCCCCTGTAAGTTAAGGATAGTTTAGCCATCTATTTTCCCTCGATAATTGTCCTTGAAATTGTTGATAAAAAGCTTTCAGTGTGTCTTCTATGTTGCCGTGCTTGCTATTTTCCCATAATTCCTGCAAGGTAGATTTAAATAAGTCTGTGGTTTCATCCTGTAAGTCACAACCTAACTGAAGTTGTTGAGCAAAAGTAGGAATAATTTCCTGAAAAGACCGTTGTTCAAAGCGAGAGTCAATCTGTAAGCGGTGAATAGGACTTAATTCTGATAATTTGTCCTTATCTCTCCAATCATTACTGTTTCCATAATCTAACCAAATCATTAATAAAAAGCCCGGAATGGGACTATTTTGTATTTTACTAGCTTTTTTGGTTAAATTTTGCCAAAACGAATCAATGTCCTTTAAACGGGAGAAGTCTGCACAATCAATTCCTTCAAAAATCAAACAAAAATTATTAGTCTTTAAATTTTTAATTCCTCCAGAATTATTTAAAAAATGTTCATGAAGACTATAGCTATCCCATTCTTCTTGACCATCTCCTTGAAATTTAAAAACAATAGGTTTAACGGGCAAATTATTAGTGATCAAGATTTCTTTTTCTAAACGACGCAAACACCAAAAACGATATGTATGAGGACAAGGGGGAACATAAATACTGCCTTCTCGTAAAGGTTTAGCAGCTATTGAACTGGTAAATTTTACTAGATTAGTGTAATTAAATTCTGTTAAAATATCATAAATCTTCCCATTATTTGTTCGTTGATTTTTTAGGTTTTGATGATGATTTTGACAACATTCTAAGCTTTCAAAATCTAGTCCTAATACTTCGCAATAAGCTTGAACAATATAAGACTGTTTAGAGGTTCGCCCTTTTTTTCCTAGTCCATATTTTTTTTCAGTACAAAACCGCAAACTATCTCCAGATATGCCAATTACCTTTAAAATAGACTCATTTAATAAATGGTTTATATCCTCATAAAAGGTTAAATGAATTGAATTATCATTAATATCTTCAATTCTCGGTGTATTTATTTTATTTTGAGTAATGTACTCCCTTTTCTTCTTATTTTCAAATCCTTTAAAATCAGATTCATTTTGTAAGTACAATTTCTTCCCATCTGTTTTTAAAACGTCTTTAGTTGTTCCGGATTGTGGCGATAGTGTCATCCAAGCTTTCAAGACATTCAATGGAATGGTATAACTGGAAGTTTCTGTTCGACTACGGTATTCTTCGAGAAATGCCTCAAGTAACCATCGACTTGCTTCTATTAATATTTGCTCCGAAGCACAAGAATAGTTTCCCTTATAAGCATCTTTAGCCTTACGAAGGGTTTCCACATCTTCATCCGATAATCTGATTTCGCCAGACCCTAACATAAATCTCGTCAAACGTCAACCTACGATCTGATCCACTTTTTGATCTCCTTTTGCCAGCATTTGCTGAAAGCATTTTAATCAACTTGTCCTCAAAAAACAAGCTATAGGGGGACAGGAGTAAATATGAAAAAGGAAAATTTCTGGCAAAAACATAAAGCGGACATTGACGTGATTTGCCGCATCATCACCACTTTAACTGCCTTGGCTAGTTTGGGTGTTCAGGTGGGAGAGTTAAAGATTCCCCAAAGCGAGATTCCCCCTATCCCTGAGGTTCAGGTGGAATTAAATATCAGATGAACGTAGGTTGGGTTGAAGCATGAAACCCAACGCCTGCATGGGTTACGCTACCGCTAACCCATCCTACAAATAATTTTGCCTCCCTACTTAAGACGTATTTAAATCGCTTATTCTTAGATTAGCCGAATCTCCTCCCCCCTTGCCCCCCGATGTCGGGTAGGGTTGGGGGGGTTGCCTCTTGCCTCATCTCAACAGGCAATTTAAATTACGAACAGCTTTTTTTATAAGACTGGACCAAAACGAGGGTGAGTTAATAAGATAACCCACCCTGAAAGAGATTTAGCGATCGACTGACCCCATAATAATATCAATACTGCCTAAAATCGCCATAATATCGGCAACTTTTACCCCTTTGAGGATATGAGGCAGAATTTGAAGATTATTAAAATCGGCGGCCCGAATTTTCCAACGCCAAGGGAAAACATCATCATTACCGACGATAAAGATACCTAATTCCCCTTTACCACTTTCCAAGCGCACATAATGTTCACCTTTAGGAATCTTAAAAGTGGGGGCGACTTTTTTGGCGATATACTGATAGTCAAAATCATTCCAAGCTGATTTTTTCCCTTCTGCCATCCGTTTTGCTTCCAGATTTTCGTAGGGACCACCGGGTAAACCTTTCAGTGCTTGCCGGATAATTTTCACCGATTCGCGCATTTCCCGAATCCGCACCAGATAACGAGCAAAACAATCGCCGGCAGTTTCCCAATGCACTTCCCAGTCAAAATCGTCGTAACACTCGTAATGGTCAACTTTTCTTAAATCCCATTTCACCCCAGAAGCGCGCAACATCGGACCGGATAAACCCCAGTTAATCGCTTCATCTCTGGTAATGCAGCCTATCCCTTCAATACGACGGCGGAAAATCGGGTTATTAGTGATTAATTTCTCGTATTCGTCCACTTTGGGGTCAAAATAGTCACAGAAATCCACGCACTTATCCACCCATCCGTAGGGTAAATCTACCGCCACGCCACCAATACGGAAATAATTATTATTAATTAACCGCATTCCCGTGGCAGCTTCCCAGAGGTCATAAATCATCTCCCGTTCCCGGAAAATGTAGAAAAAGGGAGTTTGTGCGCCTACATCCGCCATAAAGGGGCCTAACCAGAGTAAATGGTTAGCGATGCGGTTGAGTTCCAACATAATCACCCGGATATATTGCGCTCGTTTGGGAACGGCGATATCGGCTAATTTTTCGGGAGCATTGACCGTAATCGCCTCATTAAACATCCCTGCGGCGTAATCCCAACGACTAACGTAGGGAACGTACATGACATTAGTGCGATTTTCGGCAATTTTTTCCATGCCCCGATGAAGATAACCGATTACGGGTTCACAGTCAATCACGTCTTCCCCGTCAAGGGTGACGATTAAGCGCAAAACACCGTGCATCGAAGGGTGATGGGGTCCCATGTTTAAAACCATGGGTTCTGTTCTCGTTTCAATTTTTGCCATAGGGCTACCGATGATCCCGAAAATCTTTTTAAAGTTATTATAGGTAAACGCTTCGACAATACACAAGGACTATCGGGTATCAGTGATCAGTAATCAGTGATCAGTAATCAGTAATCAGTGATCAGTAGTCAGTAGTCAGGATTTAGGAGATTATTTTTATTTATTCTCCCCATTTCCCCACTACCCCACTACCCCACTACCCCACTACCCCACTACCCCACTACCCCACTACCCCACTACCCCACCTCCCCACTTCCCCACACCCCACACCCCCACTTCCCCGCTTGATCGAGTACAATAGAGTGTTCAGCAAAAGCGATCAGCTATTAGCTTTGATTAGTCCTTCGGTAAGAATATAAACCAGAGAAAAGAGCCATTAAGAGCGGCAATCAGCTGAAAAAGCTCAAAAACTGAATTTTAGGCTGAAGGCTGACGGTAGCTTGCTGAAAGCTGAATCCCGTTGATAATTTTTTTACTTGAATCACCGTGGTTATCCAAATCGACTCAACTCAAAACTACGAAACCAAAACCCAAGAGATCGCTAGACAACTTTTAGCCGAAACTCGGGAAAAAAAAGGTCTTTGGTCTGCTTTACAGGATCAAATGCGTTGGGATGATAAATTACTCGATTGGGCAATGTCTAACCCCAATTTACGAGTACAATTATTCCGTTTTATTGACTGTTTACCCGCTTTACGCAGTAATGCCGAGATCGCTAATCATCTCCAACAATACCTCGGTGATGCTTCCGTAGAACTGCCCAGTGCGCTGAAAAGTATCCTCAACTTTAGTGATCCTAACTCCCTACCGGCTCAAACGGCCGCCAGTCTGATCAGTAAATCCGTAGAAACCTTAGCTCGTAAGTATATCGCCGGGGAAGACCTAGAGCAAATTACTCGCACTGTCACCCGTCTGCGGAAGGAAAAAATGGCTTTTACCATAGATCTCCTCGGTGAAGCGGTAATTACTGAAGCGGAAACCCAAGTTTATCTACAAAGTTATCTCGATTTAATGACCCATTTGGCTCAAGAAGCGAGCAAATGGAATAAAGTTAGCCAAATTGATGAAGCGGACGGCGACTTATTACCACAAGTGCAGGTTTCTGTCAAGCTAACTGCCTTTTATTCTCAGTTTGATCCCATGGATCCGATTGGTAGTAAGGAAAAAGTTTGCGATCGCATTCGCCTACTGTTGCGACGCGCTCAGGAGTTAGGGGTGGCAGTCCATTTTGATATGGAACAGTACGTTTATAAAAACCTCACCCTGGCTATCCTGAAAGAATTACTCCTAGAAGAAGAATTTCGCAGTCGTACCGATATTGGCATCACCCTACAGGCATATTTAAGAGATTCTGCCCAAGATTTACAAGATTTAATTAATTGGGCCAAAAAGCGCGGTTATCCCGTTACTGTCCGGCTAGTCAAAGGCGCTTACTGGGATCAGGAAACGATTAAATCTCGGCAAAATCACTGGCCACAGCCGGTATATAACGAAAAATCGGCCACAGATGCCAATTATGAGCGGATGACGCGGTTATTATTGGAAAATCATCAATATTTATACGCCGCCATCGGTAGTCATAACGTGCGATCGCAAGCCTTGGCCTGTGCGATCGCAGAAAGTTTAGAAATTCCCCGTCGTCGCTTTGAAATGCAGGTATTGTACGGCATGGGCGACCAATTAGCCAAAGCCTTAGTGAAGCGGGGTCATCGGGTGCGGGTTTATTCCCCCTACGGACAACTCTTACCCGGTATGGCCTACCTAATCCGCCGTTTATTAGAAAATACCGCTAATAGTTCCTTCCTACGGCAAAATTTGGAGGATCGTCCCGTGGAAGATTTAATCGCAGCCCCCCGGGTTTTAGGCCAGGATAACCCGATTATCCCCGGTTTTCCTAATGCCGCCGATACAGATTATGCCAACGAGCAATTACGAAATAAAGCGAGTCAAGCCCTTACTTTTGTCAAAAATTCCCTCGGTAAGACCTATTTACCCCTAATTAACGGCGAATACGTCACCACCAATGTTCAAATTAATTCCGTTAATCCCTGTAACCCGCAGGAAATAGTGGGGAAAGTAGGCTTAATTGAGGTGGAACAGGCAGAAAAAGCGATCATAGCGGCGAAACAGGCTTTTCCCGCTTGGAAACGCACCCCAGTGGCTAAAAGAGCCGAAATACTGCGAAAAGCGGCGGATTTGATGGAAGCGCGACGACACGAGTTATCGGCCTGGATTTGTTTGGAAGTGGGCAAAGTTATCCAACAGGCGGATCCGGAAGTGTCAGAAGCGATCGATTTTTGCCGTTATTACGCCTCCGAGATGGAAAGACTGGATTTAGGGCATAATTTCGACGTAGCAGGCGAAAATAATCGTTATTCCTACCAACCCCGGGGTATTGCTTTAGTGATTTCTCCCTGGAATTTCCCCCTAGCCATTGCGGTGGGGATGACAGTAGCAGCTTTAGTAGCAGGTAACTGCACGCTATTGAAACCTGCCGAGACTTCCTCGGTAATTACGGCGAAATTTGCCGAGATTCTCCTAGAAGCGGGTATTCCTGCCGGAGTCTTCCAATATATCCCGGGTAAAGGTTCGCAAGTGGGGGCGCATTTAGTTAGCCATCCCGATGTTCACCTAATCGCCTTCACCGGTTCACGAGAAGTGGGCTGTCGCATCTATACAGATGCCTCCATCGTGCAAAAGGGTCAAAAACACCTAAAACGAGTTATCGCCGAAATGGGCGGCAAAAATGCCCTAATTGTCGATGAGAGTGCCGATTTAGATCAGGCCGTTGTCGGTGCGGTTAAGTCCGCTTTTGGCTACACCGGCCAGAAATGTTCGGCCTGTTCGCGGATAATCGTTCTGGAAAGCGTCTATGATAGCTTTGTTGATCGCTTTGTCGAGGCTACCGGGTCCCTCAATATCGGGCCGACGGATTTACCGAGTACGGAAGTAGGACCGGTTATCGACGAGAAAGCTCAAGCAAGAATTCGGGAATACATCGAAACTGGTAAAAAAGAGGCAGAATTGGCTCTAGAAATGCCAATTCCAGAAGTGGGTTACTTCGTCAGTCCCACCGTCTTTAAAAATGTTCCCCCTGATGCGGTAATAGCGATGGAGGAAATTTTTGGTCCAGTGGTGGCGATTATCAAAGTGAGCAATTTCGAGGAAGCTTTAGCTGTAGCTAACGGAACCGACTATGCTTTAACCGGTGGCTTATATTCTCGCACTCCTGCCCATATTAACCGAGCTACGCAGGAATTTGAAGTAGGAAACCTCTATATTAACCGGGGAATCACCGGCGCGATTGTCTCCCGTCAACCCTTCGGGGGTTTCAAGATGTCGGGGGTAGGTTCCAAAGCAGGGGGTCCCGATTATCTGCTGCAATTCCTCGAACCTCGTCACATCAGCGAGAATATTCAACGTCAGGGATTTGCACCGATTGAAGGGGCCGATTAAGCGATATAGCCAAAATTGGCGATTATTGGGGGTTTATACCCCCAAATCGGGTTAAATTATCGGCTAAGACTAAATCCAGTTATTAAAAACTGATTATTTATTCTCCGTTTTGCCTTCTGCATGAGTAGAAAACGGGTTTCTCCGAGAAACCCGTTTTCTGTGCGTTACTCAACGGATTTAGTATCAGGAGTCGGTCGTCAGGAGTCAGTATTCAGGAGACTATTTTTATTTGTTTTCCCTTCCCCCCACTTCCCTATCTCCCCACTCCCCTATCTCCCCCCGCAACGCGCACGAAGTGGTCTCCCCACTCTCCTAGACTTTTTAAACAAGATTTAGTATGACAGGGGACTCCCCAGCTGTTGTCTTTCCTAGCTGATTTCTTGGCTGTCAACCTACTGCTATATACTTAAGTTGACAATTGCCTCAGCCTATCAAGAAAAGACTATGACGATTGAAACCGTTGCCACAAAACCCTTTAGTGACCAAAAACCGGGGACTTCCGGACTACGAAAATCCGTTCCCGTTTTTCAACAACCCCATTATCTGGAAAATTTTATTCAAGCTATCTTCAATACTTTAGACGGTATCGAGGGTCAAACCCTAGTTGTCGGTGGAGATGGTCGTTATTATAACCGTCAAGCTATTCAAACTATCCTGAAAATCGCCGCCGCTAACGGTATCGGTAGAATACTCGTGGGAACCGATGGTATTGTCTCCACTCCCGCTATTTCTGGGTTAATTCGTGAAAATAACGCTTTTGGCGGTATTGTTCTCTCCGCTAGTCATAACCCCGGCGGTCCGGAGGGCGATTTTGGCATTAAGTACAATATTACTAACGGCGGACCGGCCCCGGAAAATATCACCGATGCAATTTATGCCGAGACTAAGGTGATTAGCAGTTATAAAATCCTCTCAGGGGCCGATATTAATCTCGATCGCCCCAGTTCCTTTAAACTGGGAACTATGGATGTGGAAGTGATCGATGCGGTCACTCCCTATGTCAAAATGATGGAAAAGATTTTTGATTTCGATCGCATTCAGACCCTACTCACTTCTGGTAAGTTTAAAATGTGCATGGATTCTCTCCATGCGGTGACAGGTCCCTACGCTTATGCCATATTTGAACAGCGTTTAGGCGCGCCCAAAGGTACAGTATTAAATGGTATTCCCCTAGAGGATTTTGGTGGTGGTCATCCCGATCCTAACCTAGTCTATGCCCATGATCTGGTAGAAATTCTCTTCGGTCAAGAGGCTCCGGATTTTGGGGCTGCTTCCGATGGAGATGGCGATCGCAATATGATCCTCGGTCGGAATTTTTTTGTCACCCCCAGTGATAGTTTAGCTGTACTAACAGCCAACGCTCATCTAGTACCGGGCTATCAAAATGGTATCACGGGAGTAGCGCGATCGATGCCCACCAGTGCGGCGGCCGATCGCGTAGCGGCTAAACTGGGAATTGACTGTTATGAAACTCCCACCGGTTGGAAATTCTTCGGTAATTTGTTGGATGCGGGGAAAGCAACCCTTTGCGGTGAGGAAAGTTTCGGCACGGGTTCCAATCATATTCGCGAAAAAGATGGTTTATGGGCGGTTCTTTTCTGGTTAAATATTTTGGCAGTTAAAGGGGAATCTGTAGAGGAAATTGTTCGCAGTCATTGGCAAGAATTTGGTCGTAATTTCTATTCTCGTCATGATTATGAAGAAGTCGCCTTAGAACCGGCAAAAGAGATGATGGCACGTCTCCAGAAGTTGGTTTTAGACCTTAAGGGTAAACAATTTGGTAACTATGAAGTGGAATATGCCGATGATTTTAGCTATACGGATCCCGTGGATGGTAGTGTGAGTAAAAATCAAGGCATTCGCATTGGTTTTACCGATGGTTCTCGGATTATTTATCGTCTATCGGGTACGGGAACTAAAGGAGCAACTCTTCGGGTTTATCTAGAAAGTTATGAACCGGACGCAAGTAAACACGATATCGACACCCAAAAGGCCCTACAACCCTTAATTGATTTAGCCGAAGAAATCGGTCAAATTCGTCAATCTACCGGACGGGAACAACCCACAGTTATTACCTAAAATCTAGGGATCAGCTATCAGTTTTTATCGGGGAAATTTTTGACCTGCTCATCACTGATAGCTACTCCTTAATTACTTTCAGTAATTGCTTTGTGGTACAATTTCTGAATTCCCGTCACTAATTTATCTAACATCGATCGATGGCTATCATGAGTCGGATCAAAACTCTGCACTTTGGTTAATAATTTTGCTTCCTGTACGTCCACGTCGTCATCGCTATAGATTAAAGTGCTAATCGATGTTAGTAGATCTTGATAGATTTCTGGACTAGGATTGTCGCCTAAATAGGACTCTAACCATCGATAACATTCACTGGTTTTAACTGGTTTTAGTTCCGATAATAGTGGTTTAATCTCCGGATCATCATCAAGTTTTTCCCTCACAGCTACCTGTCGTAAATAATTTCTTTCTGATGGTTGAATGACACCATCAATCCAAGCAACACCGATGAGAATTTTCAGTAATTGTTTATTTTTCATCCCACACTTCCTTGACTAACTTAGCCATAAAAAAACCGTCTTGATTATGCCGATGGGGTAACACTTCGATCGCTCCCGTTTCTGTATAGTATTCTGAGAAGCATGAATTAGAGTCAGGAGTGGCCATTTTCCAATCGGGATGAGCGGCTAAAAACTGCTCGATCACTCTTTCATTTTCTAACGGATCGAGAGTACAGGTGGCATAAACTAAGATTCCCTTCGGTTTTACCCAAGTGGCAGCCGAGGCTAAAAGTTCCCCCTGTCGTTTGGCTAGTACAGGTAAATTTTCGGGTGTTTGTCGCCAACGTATATCAGGACGCTTGTGCAGGGTTCCCAATCCTGAACAGGGAGCATCGATTAGTACACGATCGGCGATGCCGTGCCACTGGGGACGATCGCGACTATCCCCTAGATGTATTTCGATCGCTTTTAAGTCTAATCTTTTAATATTGGCTTCTAACTGTCGTAAACGGGATGCCGTTTGATCACAGGCTAATATTCTACCTCGATCGCCCATTAATTCGGCAATATGAGTGGTTTTTCCCCCCGGTGCCGCACAAGCGTCGATAATTGTCTCTCCGGGCTGGGGATCGAGGAGATAAGTGACTAATTGGGCGCTAATATCCTGTAGGGTGTAATTTCCGGCTCGAAATCCCTCTAAACGCTCAATATTGCCTAAACCAGAGGTTAAACGGCAAGCTAGAGGTAACTTAAGATAATTAAAAGTTATATTGGCTGATTCTAACTCATTTTCTAGGGCTTCTAGGCTAGTTTTCAGGGGATTAATCCGAATATCGAGGTCAGGAGAGCGATTAAACCATTGACACAGTTGTTCCGTTTCCGTAACACTAAAGCGATCTAACCACAATTGCACCAACCAATCGGGGAAACTGTGGAGAATACCCAATCTAGAAGCGGTATTTTCCGGTAAAAGTAAAGGATCGTCGCCATTAGCAGTTAAACGGAGATATTGCCGCAGCATTCCGTTAACCACCGCCGCTAATTTGCCTAAATGACTGATTTTAGTTAATTCTACCGCCGTATTCACCGCCGCCGATGGGGGAATCTGGGATAGATAACGCAGTTGATAAAGACCAATATGGAGAATTCGCCGTAAATCCGGGGGTTGCTGGGCCGCAGTTTTTTTCCCCAGGCGATCGAGCAGCGCATCCAAGGTTCTTTGTCGGCGTATTATACCATAAACAATCTCCGTTGTCAAGGCTTTGTCAAGACAATTTAAGGAACTAGCGGACAAATGGCGATCAAGAGCGCGATCGGGATAGGCGGAGGAGCGATCGATATCCCGTAAAATCAGCAAAGCCAGCTGACGAGCATTATTCATGCAGTTTATAGACGATTGCGGAGGAATTGGCGTAAAATAGTCAGTGCCGGAATCGGGATTTCGTGACCCATATTTAACTCGTGATATTCGACGTTAACCCCTAAACCAAGCAGTAAATCTCTGGCTTGACGAGCAGCAGCGATAGGAACGACGGGATCCTGCTTACCATGAACAATTAAGACATTTTGTGGGCCTTGGGGATGGGGTTCACCGTGCAGATAACCACTCAAGGAACCCAATCCCGCCAAGGGTAAAGATAAACCCACATCCAGCGTCATCGCTCCCCCTTGGGAAAAACCGGTCAAAAAAGTCCGCTCTAGGGGAATACCGGTAGTTGCTTCTAGGGAAATAATCCAATCGTGCAATTGTTGACGACTAGGGACTAAACCTTGATAATCGGAGGTTTCTAAAGCATACCAGGCGCGTCCCCCCGGCACTTGGGGATGATCGAAGGGAGCATTAGGAAACAAAAATTGACAATCAGCTAGATCCAGCATCGATGCAAGGGGGGCCAGATCCATGGCATCTGCACCCCAACCGTGCAGCATGATCACTAGATAGCGAGCGGGATTTTCCGGGGAAGGGGGAATGACAATCGGGTTAAAAGACAGAGTTTTTTCCTCGCAATTCTTTTTTTTCTCTATTCTATAGCGGTTTTCCCCGGGGTGAGATGGGTGTTGGGGAGTCTTTTCAGTGATCAGCTTCTGAAGGCAAAAGGCACTCATGCAAAAGGCAGCTTTAATCTCCCAACTCCGGCGCTCCCAACTCCCATCACCCCACACCCCACACCCTGTCCCCAGGAAAAACTTTTTCAGCATACCCTAAATAGCAACCAATAATTTCCCTTGTCTTTCTATCAATTAACCGCCAAATCTAAACCTTTATCGTCTTAGAAAAAACCCAAGACCACATCTCATCACATTCTCTAAACAATTTACCTTTTGGTTTGTCCGAAACCTTTACTTGACGGGGAACAGCCGCCAGTTTATTGTTGACATAATTTTGTAAACATGACCAACTTACCCCTGTTACTCTCGCAATTCCTCGCAAGGAAATTCGTTCGAGCAAGAGTTGATCAATTAATTGTTTGGTTTCGTCAGAGACGGTTTTATTAGTGGGATTGATCACCAACGGTTGACCACATTCTTTACCTTGACGTTTGGGTTTTCCATTATGAATAGAACCATTCTTGATAGTATGGTGAGAACCACAACGCTTGACAGGGGAATAGAGGTGAAGGGGGTATTTTGTTCGGTGCTAGACTGATATTTGAGTAAGCCAGACAGGAGCCAGAAAAAGATATTTATTATAAAAGTCATGCTCAAGCTAGAGGTTTAAAGACTGAGCGGGTTGCAATTATTTTTATTAATAAATATTTTACACAATTCATACCAGGTAAGCAAGAGGGCTACGCCACTACTACCGAATCATTACCACATCGGTTACTTTTTTTCTGGTTCAGATGGCGAGAATTGTCAGGAAAAGTCAACCCATCACTCCCGCTCAAGGATTTTTATCGATTCCAGTTAATCGATTAGAGACAGTACAAGTGTATTTAATTAACTGGCCGACGTTTAATTTATCCTACTATTCCCCTGTTCTATGTCTCGTAGTCTTTCTAAAATTTCTGATTTATCCGAGTCATTTCTAATTTTCGAGTCATTTCTAATTTTATTGATCTCTTCATAAGTAACCTCCATAATATCAAATAATAACCATATTAATCTTTCTCTCTTATCCTCGTCACTAAATTTTTCCCCGATGATAGCGTTTAATTTTCCTTGATATTTCTCTTGCGTTTCTTTTAGTGTAAAAAATCTACCAATTAATTCTTGGATGTATTCCTGAATAGTAACTATTTTAAAATAAAATCCAGACTTGATAGACATATATAGGCTGGTTTTCTTGTTTCCCAATTTCTTTTGGAAAGGCTCAATAATAGATGCTTGAAATTGTTTGTACAACCCTAATATCTTTTTGATCAGACTGGAGACAGGATTAATTGTTGATAAGCTAAATCCACCCATTACTTGGTCGATTTGTTCTAAATTAGGGTTTAAGGAACTAATAATAAAACCAAAGACCAGAGCAATGATTAAACCAACATATACATTATCCTCGATCGAGCTTAATAGAGAAAATATAAACTGAAGAAAAAGGTATAAAAGTATTGATACAAAAATTTTGACAATTAATAAAAAACTGAAAGTCTTTAAAAAATCCTTTTTTAAATCGGGAAATAAATGACGAATCCTAAAAGCTGAGAAATAGGTACTTCCAGTTTCAACTGCTACTCCAATAATTATCGCAGTCACCACAAAAAGCCACCGATCTTCTCCCAGAAGTTTCCGTATTTCGCTAAAAAGATCGGTGGCGGCGGTTGTCTGAGAATCTACCAAAAATAGGTAATGGGTGAATGAACTGAAAAAAGGAAACTTATCTAATTCCGTTAGAACCTGACTACAAAATACCATTTACCCTGAGCCAACGAGTTTTCCAAGTGGGAGTAAAGATTTTGTAGCTTTCTTCTTTATTGACTTTGATATAGCCTTTGTCCGCTAGTTTTTCTAATTTGTCTTGTAAGTTAGCTTCTCCAATTCTATCTGTTTCAATTTCAAAGCTCAAGACAGTGGCAGCATTAACTTTGAGTAAATCAGATAAAAGAGACTTCTCCGCGGAGGTTAAATAATTGGTATCAGTTGTTTTAGCCATAAAATTCCAATAAATTTAGGAATGTTGCTGAGGGGTATAAACCAAATTAGATAAAACGTCAATCAAGTCAGATGGACAGGAGCCTAGTTCATGACTGTACTGATTATAGTATAGGATTATGCCCACCAGTTACTTTTTGGTGAAAAATGTTCACAATCTTACATTATGGGCGCAAGCAGTTCGATCAACTTACTGACCACGTTGCGCCCCTACATTTATTGACCTAGTCCTCCTCTACAAATATTTTGATCGCCTGAACAATAAGCTCAAGAGTATCGATAAATTTAGTTGATTTTACTTGTTCTTGGACATTATCTCCCCAGAAAGGGAGCAATAGGCCTAGGGTGATGAAAGCTATAGATAGGCATTTTTTCAGGGAACGCATGGTGGTTGCCTCAGAATTTCTTTTGTACTTTTGTACTCTTAGTGTCGGCTATCAAAGCATGAGTCTATGAATAGAAATCCTGATATACAAATTATATTTGTCTGACTTTTATTTGAAGACTAAGTTGTATCTGAATCTATAGGTTCTCATAGAACAATTTAAAATGTCTGAGATATGTCTGAGTTTTTTGTGATACGTTTGAGTAAATGTCTGAGATACGTTTGATTTATTTGAGATAAGATTAGGTTGTCATTAATTTTTCAATAATCTTCACGGTTATGGGGCGATCGCTTAAAGTAAAATCGGAATATATCCCTAGAGTCAAACAAGCAGTTAAACGCAATAATTTCGCAACTCAACAGCTGCTTGCTGAGGAGTTAGGGTTGGCAAAATCGACTCTTAGCCTTTTTCTTAACGGTAAACCGATTAGTAATCTCAATTTTTTTGAAATTTGTCAAAAATTAGCCCTTGATTATCAAGAAATCGCTGACTGGGATGAGTTGGAGGAAACAGCTGCTGCCACGTCTGAGGATGAGGGAGAAAACCGGGCCGCGGATTTTTCCAAGTATATTGAACGTCCTCCAGTGGAACAGCTTTGTCTGGAGACGGTGAGTCAAGCAGGTTCATTATTGCGGATTAAATCAGCCAAGGGGATGGGTAAAACCCTATTAGTCGATAGAATTTTGATTCAAGTTGACAAAAGACAGTATAAAACCGTCAGTTTGAGTTTTTTACAAGCAAGCAAAGGAATTCTCGGCGATTTAGACCGATTGCTCTCTTGGTTTGCTTTGATTATTTCCAAGAAATTAGGATTAGCAGCTCTCTTTCAGGAAAAATGGCAAGAAGGATTAGGACTTTATAGCTGTACTGCCTATTTTGAAGACCATTTGCTCAAAAAGCTGGATAAACCCCTAATTTTAGTTTTAGAGGAGATAGATAGTCTCTTTACCTATACCAGCGTTGCCGACGATTTCCTTAGTTTATTTCGTCTTTGGCACGAGGAGGCAAAAAATAATAATACTTGGCAAAAGTTACACTTAATTATCACCTATTCCACAGAAAATTATGTTCCTGCTGACCTGAATAAATCTCCTTTCAATGTAGGAACAGAAATCCTGTTACCTGATTTTACTCTAGAACAGGTCTTGACTCTAGCCAATAAATATCAGGCTAACTTGGGAGAAGATGAACTGCAAAGAATAATTAATCTTGTCGGGGGACATCCCTATTTAATCCAAAAAGCGATTTATGGGATTACCCAAAAACAACTGTCTTTAGCAGATTTTTTAGAGACAGCAGCCACGGAAGCGGGAATTTATGGGGATCATTTGCGAGGACATTTGCTAAACTTACAAGAACATCCAAACCTAGCAGCAGGAATGAAAAAGGTTGTAGAGTCCTCTTCTCCCGTTGATTTAGGTGCAACAATTAATTGGCAACTTCATAGTTTAGGATTAGTAACCTTTGTGCAGAATGCTGTTCAACCCCGTTATCCACTATACAGCGACTATTTTAGGTATCGCCTATCCTCCTAAAATCCAATATATTGAGTTAAACTGTTGTACATCTAAATCTAATATTCGTTTTCACCTGTTCCCCGTTCCCCCATCGAACCCAGAACTTTAAATGCGGACTAGCTTAGGCACAGATAACCTTTGATTAAATTATTCATCGAACTTAACCAATCAGACAAATTGCTAATTTTAATCCTATGGCGACCAATTTTTATCATATTGGAGGCAGCGTCCCCCTAAATGCACCTAGTTATATCAAGCGGGAAGCAGATGATCTATTTTATAACTATCTAAAAAATGGACAGTATTGCTATGTGTTAAATTCCCGTCAAATGGGAAAATCAAGTTTGTGGGTACAGACACAAAAACGACTGCAAGAGGATAATATTGATTGTGCTACCATTGATTTGAGTGGTATAGGAAAAAACATATCCGAAGATATTTGGTATCGAGTATTATTTGAGCAACTGGTTAAACGATTTGATCTTTCTATTCGGGGAAAAGAGCAAACTTGGTGGGATGAACGAGCCTATAAATCAGCTATTAATCGTCTTGATGAATTTGTTGAAGAAATTCTCTTAAGGGAAGTATCCCGACCTATTGTTATCTGTTTCGATGAAATTGATAGCGTTCTGAGTTTAAATTTTTCCACAGATGATTTCTTTGCTTGGCTGCGTAGCTGTCATGAAGAACGTCCTCATAATGGGGATTACCAACGTCTAACCTTTTGTATGTTGGGGGTAGCGGCAGTTTCTAACTTTATTCGAGATAATAATCGTAGTCCTTTTAATATTGGTCAAGATATTCGATTATCTGGATTTACTATAAAGGATGCCAGAAAACTTGCCGAGGGATTGCAGGACAAAGTTATCGCACCGGAACGGGTTTTAGAGGAGGTTATAGAATGGACAGGTGGACAACCGTTTTTAACTCAAAAAATTTGTCATTTAATCTCCACATCTCGCCCTGGATTTGGCAAGGAATCCCCAGCAACCTCGATTAATGTCGGCGATTTTATCCAGTCGCAAGTAATTAGTAACTGGGTATCTCAAGATAGTCCAGAACACCTAAAAACTATTCGGAATCGTTTATTAAATAAGCGTGTCACGGGTAGAAGAATGCTGAAGCTTTACCTAGAAATTTTAAAAAATGGTGAAATTACCGATGATGGTAGTCTTGATCAAATAGAATTACGCTTAACGGGATTGGTAGTTCAAGACCGACAAAAGTTAAAAGTTTATAATAAGATTTATAGAAATGTTTTTAATGAAACTTGGGTGACAACGGAATTAAATAAAATCCCTCCATACATTGAAAAGTACGAAGTTTGGTTAAATTCAGGGGAAGATGCCACTAAACTTCTTTATGATCAAGATTTAGCAGAAGCTTTAACTTGGAGTAAAAATCAAGACCTTAATGAGTCAGAAAAGCGTTTTTTAGAGTTAAGTGAAATCGCAGCCAAACGAAAAGCACAGATAGCACGTCAAGGGGAAGCATATCAACTGGCTGAAAAACAATTAACGCCCAAATTTGAGGAGAATCAACGAGCAGCTTTAATTGAGGAAACTTTAGCTTGGACGGGTGGTAACTTGGAGTTAACGGAAATAGTTATCGGTTTGCTAATCGACAATAAAAATGAGTTGCGTGAAGGAAAAGAAAAACCAGTAATTGAACAATTGATTCAGAAAAATATTGTAGAAAATTGGTTACAAAATAAAGCGGCAGCCCATCTCCATAAAATACAAAACAGTCTCTTAACTCCTGATAAAAATGTTAGGTCAACATTAGAAATTTATCAAGACATTTTGCAGGGGAGAGTCTTTGCTGATAACAAACCAGAAAAATTGGCACTTCAGCAAGCAGAATTAGTGATTAAAAATGATGAGTATCTAGAAGTTACCAATCGAATTTATAAAGAAGTATTTAATTTTAAATGGGTTAGACAGGAATTAGAAAAATTAGTTGATGTGGAGAATTCTCCTGCTGGTTTAACTAAAATATTATCTCTCTTGGCACTATTAGGCTTTCTTGGATTTACTTTCTTGTCATTCAAGACTCCTGAAAAGACTCCTAATGTCGTGGTGACACCCCCACCATCACCTAGTATTCCAGAAATTTGTGCTAAACGAGATGAGAATATTACCTTAAAAGAGAATATTCAACAACTGCAAGACTTGAAAAGGAAACAAGGTGATCAGTTTCCTGAAAAGTGTGGGACTCAATTAACTGAATTAAAGTTAATTCAGCAAGCAGTAGGACTAGCTAAAAATAATTTTGTCGCTGATGTGCCGGGTAGAGAAGGTGGTTTTGAAATTTTGTGCAAAATCCCCCCAACTTCTGATAACTTTAAAGAAGCTCAATCTTGGGCAAAAAGTTGGCATAATGACAGATATTGGAAATCGCGCATCGATCGAGCTTTGCAAGATAATCCAGATTGCCAAAAACTTATTGAATAAACATTAATTTTTCAATCACTAAATACCCCATCACTACCCGTTAACTCATCGGATAATGATACTCGGATTCCTTCTCTTCCCCGTGACCAAACTAGAGAGAATAGGTCAGAAACATTGAAGGATTGACTCCTGACAACAGGAGAAAAATTAACCTGTGGATTCTTTTGACGCAAAACAAATACTTGCATATAATAGAGGATATTGCCAATCATTAGCCAGAGAATTAAACTAAAAATAAAAGTAAATGCCATGACTACAATCCATCCAAAAAATTGAAAAGCGACTTGAGATAGCCAATTATCCTGTGCGGCTCCACGGGCGAATTCTCCCGCACCTTTGGTACTAAAGAAACCCACCGCCATTGTTCCCCAAAAACCACAAAAAAGATGTACTGGAATTGCTCCCACTGGATCATCAATTACTTTAGTTTTAATTAAAAATTCTTCTCCTAATAAGACAATAATGCCACTAATGCCACCAATGATAATAGCTGATCTGATATCAACATAACCTGATGATGCCGTGATCCCCACTAACCCACCTAAAATGCCATTAATAATTGTGGATAAACTGGCCTTGCGACCGATTAAAGGATTAAGAATTAATGCCAAAACTCCCCCAGCGGCAGCGGCAATCATCGTGGTAGTAATTGCCATAGGGACATTATCCAAATTTACCGCCGAACCACCATTAAAACCAAACCATCCTAACCAAAGAATGAAACAACCAAGGGTTGCAAATCCTAACTGATGGGGTGCAAAATTTCCTCTTTCTTTTTCTTCATAACTATCGGTTTTGCGATTATAACCAAAACGTCCATCTCTCGGTTTTAGCAACCAAGCACCCACTAATCCGGCCATTCCTCCCACCGAATGCACCACCGTTGAACCGGCAAAATCTCGAAACTTAAATAAGTTATATAACCATCCTTCCGATGACCAAATCCAATGTCCTGTCAGAGAATAAGAAAAAGCAACTAAAACGAAACTAAATAGCAAAAATGCCCAAAATTTAACCCTTTCTGCCACTGCTCCCGATACAATGGTCGCCGCAGTTCCCGCAAAAGTTAATTGAAAGAAAAATAAAGTGGCAATTGAACGACCTGTCCACAGTTCTTGGAATTGACTGTATTGATTATTAGGGGTTAAAATTTCCAAGAAAAATCCTGTATCACCAGAGAAACTATTCCCTAGTGCTGATGTATTGCCAAACATTAAACCGAAACCAAACATCCAATAAGCCAAGGCAGAAACACAGAAGACAATTAGGTTTTTAGCTAAGACATTAGTGGCGTTATTAGTACGACAAAAACCCGTTTCCAGCATGGCAAAACCCGCATTCATAAAGAATACTAACGAGCCGGCTATTAACATCCAGAGATTAGCAACTAAATCCAGAGTAGAATTATTTAAATCTTGTGCTGTGACTTTGCCTACACCGATCAACAGCATGACGATAAGAGAGAAACAAAAAGATAGGATATTACGCAAACGCGGGCGATATTCTAGAAAAGATAATAATCGATTCATCGGCTATAACTCTCATGGGCAATTTCCCCTTTATAGTAATTGATTTAATCCCCTATCGTTCACTCAAAACTGCTTTTTTTCTTGTCCAGATAGCGAGAATTGTCAGGAAAAGTAAACCCATCACTCCCGCTAAAGGATTTTTATCGATTCCAGTTAACCAATCGGGAACAGTACCAGTGTATTTAATTAACTGACCCACATTTAATATATAGTATGCCCAGACTAAACCCGCGTGCAGACCGATACTTTTACCCAAACTACCACCACAGGCGCGTTTTGCCCAACCGAGAATTAATCCTAGCAAGACTAAGGCAGGAAATTGGGGAAAAGTGCGGATAATTTCGGCTAAAGGTTTAATAAAGTGGGTAAGAGCGAAAATTAAGGCACTAATCACTAGAGCGATAGCGGGACGATAATCCTTTTCTAATTCTCCCAGTAACCAGCCCCGAAATAGTAATTCTTCCGCAAAACCCACCGCTAAAGCGACTAAAAACCCCTCCAGGATGATTTTGCTGATTTGGGGATTTGCGGGTAAGAAATTTAACCAACCTAGGAACGCTTGGGACAGAAAAAGCGAGAAAGTGAAAAATAGACCGATCGCCAAGCCGTTAATTAACTCGATAGGCGTTTTTCTTCGCCAAATCAACCCATAATCGGCTAATCCCTCATCGCCATAAATTATCCGTCCCCACCAATGGGATAACCCCAAAAATTCCAGATAGAGAACAGAAAGGGTCAAAATTGAGACAAGATTGGCATTAGTGGCAAAAAAGTGATAGAGGGGAAGTGCGATCGGCAACCAGAGAAAAAGTAAGAGCAAAATAAAAATTCCCAGTCGCAGGGGGACTGGGTAAGTGGCAATTACCCGCAATCTTTTATTCATCGGGTTCGATACTGCTGGTTAAACCTTTATTTTTCAAGGTTTCACAGTAAAATTCCGCGTGTTCTTGGATGCAGGTAATCACCAAGGCCGTACCATTAGTGTGCGCTTCCATCATGATATCGACTGCTTGGGGTTGCGTCATACCGGCGATCGTTTGCATTAAACTCTGAACCACATACTCCATCGAGTTAAAGTCGTCATTGTGGAGTAAAACGCGATAACGCGGTGCTGGTTTACGGATTGTCGCTGTGGAACGCTTTTCGATGACTTCTGTGGACACCGTGTCTCTCCTTTGAATCTATATCACAAATAAAGGTCAATTACTAATGATCATAATCAAAATTTCCAGATTGAGCTAGGCTTTTTCAGCGATCCGTGAGGGGTTGGGTGTTGGGGAGTGGGGGACAGCCACAGGAATGACATTTCTAGATGGATAGATCATAATTAAATTAACCCTGTAATTTAACCTTATTTCTCTATGTCTGCTGGCGAATTACAAAATCTCGATAAAAATATTCAACGCTTAAAAGAACAATTAGCGGGAATCCGCGATGCGTGGACAGGTGCGCGTCCAGAAGATAAAGTTCTTTTGCAGCAACGCATAAACGATAAGCGCACAGAAATTAAAAAATTTGAACGAGAAAAATGGGATTTAATCGCCAGCGAGAGTCAAGAATCGTCCTTTCCTGATGCCGAGGTAATGGTAGCAGAAATTGTCACAGAATTGACGGCAATTACCGCAGAACCACCCCCTGAACTTGCTTCTGTACAAATCTTAGAATCATTAAACCAAATTCTGGCTAAACTCAATCAACCAGAGCGATCAGCAGCAGCCAAATTAAAAGCGGCCCTATCTACTATACCCCCTTTTGTTTCCCTGACCTACGAAGCGGAATTAGATACTGAGTCAACTTTTAAGCGTTATTTTCCCACATTTAATCTTGCGATCGCAGGGGTGATAAATCGGCTAAAAAAGTAAGTATTCCCTCTATCCCTAGTAATGTGGGCAAAAGTACGGTTAATTTTGTCGGGAGGGAAGATGAGTTAACCTTAATTCATCAGCAATTGCAAACAGAACAAGGGGTGATTGTTTGTGCAGTGGAAGGGTTAGGGGGAATAGGAAAAACCGCTTTAGCTTTGGAATATGCGAAACGATACCAACAGGAATACGCGGCACAATATTGGTTATCCTTGCGACTATCGGGTTTAGCAGAAGAAATAGTTAAATTAGCTGGTCCCTATCTATCTTTACCAGAAATATTGAAAAAAGAATCTTTAGAAAAACAAGTGGACTGGTATTGGCAAAATTGGCTACCTCAGCAGGGAAAATTATTATTAATTCTCGATGATGTCCCCAATATCGACCGAATTCCCGATCGAATGTTACCAAAAGATTCTAGGATTAAGATATTAGTCACCACTAGGGAAAGGTGTCTTAGTACGGAATTTCAGTCTATAGCTTTAGATGTTTTACCCTTAGATAAATGTGTGGAATTATTAACCAAAATTGTTGGTACTGCTAAAGTTGAGCAAGAAAAAGCTTTAGTAGAACAGATTTGTCATGAAATTTTAGGACGCTTAACCTTAGCAGTGGAGTTAGTGGGGGAATATTTAGCGAAAAATCGTCATTTAAAGTTTAGCCATTTACGCGATAAATTAAATTTAGCTCATACTGCTTTAACCAAGGAAAGAAACCACAGAGATTATGGACATTTAGGGGTAGCAGCCGCAATTAAAATCAGTTGGGATGATTTAAGTTCTGCTGTTCAAAAAGTGGCAATGCTGTTGAGTTTATTCGCACCGGTGGCTATTGCTTGGACGTTGCTAGAAGATACGGCAAAATCCACGGAAATTACCGAAAGCGAACTAGAAGAAGCGCGGGGACAATTGGATAATTCTCATCTGATGCAACCCGTGGATGAGGACTATTCTTTTTATCGGATTCATCCCCTCGTGAGAGAATTTTTTCAACGGCAATTACAGGAAATTCCTAAGATAAATTCTCTTTATCGATGCGCTTTTGTGGAAACTTTGTTAACCATTGCCGAAAATATCCCGCAAACCCCCACAAGGGAGATTATTGCAGCGGTAACTCCCGCAATTCCCCATCTGCAACTTGTCAGTCAAATTCAAGGGGTGACAAGGCGACTAAAAGGCTTGCTGGATAAGGCGCATAGCCGTTAGACCCCTAGAAAAATCGGGGTGTTTTCCTGGCTTGAGGCGGATCAAAGAAAAGGCGAG
>NZ_JACJSW010000139.1:0-22802 GCF_014698375.1 Microcystis flos-aquae FACHB-1344
GCCATTTTCAAAGGGAAAATGTACCCAGTAGCGTCTTTTCAATTTTTTCTGAGAAGCGACCTGCAGTAAGGGTTTTGTTAATTTTTTAGTATTTCTGTATGGGGGAAGTCCAGATATTGGACATCGAAAGGACATCTACCGATAGGCGATCGCGTTTTTAATAAAAATTTGGAAGAGGCGATCGCTATTTTACTGTGAGAAGAGGAGGGCGATCGCTTATAATAAATCCAGTGATCAAAATAGAAGGAGGCAAATGCCAGCAAAAGACCTCTATCACGAAGCCGTTAAAAATGCCTTAATTAAAGACGGCTGGACAATTACGGCTGATCCTTATCCTATTGAATTTGACATCCTCGCCGCCCTAAAAGTGCGGCGATTCCTAAACCTCACGATTTAAGTTTCTGCTTCCACCACCGTCGCATACCACAGTTAAAAAACCATGTACTGTCTTACACAGAGTCCACAGACTTTCGCCCCATTTCAGAAGCCCGATTCCGTGTGTCCCACGGTACGTTGACCGCCTATAGCTTCTTGTACTTGTTGCGCGCGACTTTTTACCCGGCCAAGCTTTTCTGGTCGGAACCCCCTAAGCCGAGTTTTCAAGGTGCTGCGCCGTCCACTTGGTTTTCGAGACTGGCCTTTTAATTCTAACGTAAAGCCAACCTAGAACGGCGGCTCTTCTCGACTTTGTGTGATAATCTTTGCTTATGGAATCGTGAAGTGCTTATCGGGCAAGACTTTTAGGACTATTTTGCGGAAGAAACTATCAGTATAGACCTCGTTTCCACACAGAAACCAGAAGAGCCGAACGGCGGGGTTTCAGACCCAAAATTTCCGATGAAGACGCTGAATTGTATCCAGACCTGGCGATCGAGAAATATATTTCCGAAGAACAAAGACAACGTAAAATTATCATTGAAATTAAAAGCTTTCTTGGCCCTTCAATGATCAAAGACTTTGAAATGGCTTTGGGACAATATATTTTTTATCGTGATCTCATTCAATTAGGACAAGATGAATACCAAGAAATCTATCTGGCTATCAAAGATGAAATTTATGAGACTTTTTTCCAACGAAAATCTATTCAAGCCGTTATTAAAAGACACCAATTAGATTTATTAGTTGTCAACATCGAAAAAGAGGAAATTGTCCAATGGATAAACTAACTAACTATCGCCAAATTATTCAAAATACCTTAACGAAGCTAGACAAAATTGCGAATAGCTCATCCCAAAAAAAACTAGAAACCTGTTTGATTTTTGATGAAAATCATGATCATTATCTATGGATGTCTATTGGTTGGATAAACAAAAAGAAAATCAACAATATTCAGATTCATATTCGTATTAAAAATGAAAGAGTTTATATTGAACAAGATTGGACAGAAATAGGAATCACCTCTCAATTATTAGAAGCAGGGATTCCCAAAGAAGATATTGTTTTAGCATTTCATGATCCTGCAAGTCGTGAATTAACAGAATTTGCGATTGCTTAATCAGGGGCGATCGCTGTTTTACTGTGTAGATAGGAGAAGGCGATCGCGTTTTTAGCTGAGGTTAAGAAGGGCGATCGCTGTTTTTCGGAGAATGATTTTAAATCTCCTCAATTAAGAGTCAAAGAACGTCTCACAAGTATCGATTTTACTGTTTTTGGAGAACTCGCTCAAGTCAAACAAAAAGGGGAAATTTTCGGCTCTTCGGGACTTGTTATGGTTCGATAGGGGGGCATAAATAGACTAAATCCTTATCTGGCAAGAGACTTAATTGATTAGTTCGCTCTAGATCAAAAATAATTGACAAAAATTGCTAAATGCCTTTCTCTATAAGGGTTCCATCTCTTATAACCTCCGTCCATTGCATAACACAAACCGAAGAGCCATATTCTCTCACATAAAGAGAACTGTGAACAAAATCTAGAAAGGTTGTTAAACCCCAACTAAGCTGAGACTGAGTAACGCACAGAAAACGGGTTTCTCGGAGAAACCCGTTTTCTACTCATGCACTCATGCAAAAGGGGAATAAATAATCAGTTTTTAATAACTGGATTTAGTATGACAAGCAACTCGTTATCACCCCTTCAGCGGTCACATTAGATTGAAACAATCTGAATTTCCCTGACTCGGTGCATTGGTTTGGTTGGCTTTTCGGTGGTGATTAGTTCATCAGCTTGAATTTGCAGCGCAGCAGCAACATGAAGTGCATCCATCGCCGCTAAACCGTAAGTGCCAGCAATTTCATGACTCACTGCATCCTCCTCGACGTGCAGCAAGTTCTTGTTCTATTTCGTCTTCATTGAGCAGTTGCAATCCAGCCGAAATTGCCCTCTGTCGAATTTCCCATAACTTTTTGCTTAATGGTGTTTGGGGAATAAATTTAGCTTCTGGTGTTGTTTGTGACTCAGATTTAAGTATTTGAACAAATTGCCAAACTTTTTGTTGCTTTTCTGGGGTCAATTCTCGCCATTGTTCAAGTAGTTCCTCTTCTTTACCCATAAATACCTCGCTCTTAAATTACGCATTCCTCGAATCGTTGGCTGTCCAAGACATATTTGTGGATTAACTTTCGGCTCTTGTAGTAGATATGTATGGGTAGTTCAGGTGTTTTAGGTGGGAATTGGTTCACCCGGCCGCAAACTAGACCATTTACCGGTTTCGCGTAAAAAGCTTTCACAACCCACCACATCCCACTCCATTTCGATATAATCTTCCTTGGTGCGAATGTTAACGTTAATAGAAGGGTTCTTCGCTTCAAAGTCCGGTGTCTCGGTGAGATGACGTTCCTGATGTTGTGTTTCTACGGCATGATAGGTGAGACAGCGATCAACAAAATAGCAGTTAATACAAATACACATAGGTTTAACTCTATAAGTCTTTTCCGTTAATCTAGCTCAGTCTCTCCCCAAATAGGGCCGGTCAAAATTATATTTTTGTAAATTTATCTTCTCGATGTCTTGTCAAAAAAACCTAGATAGTTTAGTTAAAGAAGTTTTTGCGATTAATCGGCAAGAATTGCCAGAAAATGCTTATTTAGTCGGTGGTGCTGTGCGAGACGCTTTATTAAACCGTCAGAAAGACTATATTGACCTAGATTTTGTGGTTCCCGCAAAAGCGATCGAAATTGCTCAAACTATTGCCCATCATTATAAAGCCGGTTTTGTGGTTTTAGATGCCGTTCGTCAAATTGCTCGCGTCGTTTTTCCCCAGGGGACCCTTGATTTCGCGCAACAGGAGGGAGAATCTCTAGAAATAGACCTAAAAAGACGGGATTTCACCGTTAATGCTCTCGCTTATAATCTCCACACCCAAGAAATTTTCGATCCTTTAGGGGGATTAAAAGATTTAGGCTGCCAATCCCTGCGGATGATTTCCCGCGAAAATCTCCAGGATGATCCCCTAAGATTATTAAGAGCCTATCGACAAGCGGCTCAATTGGACTTTGAGATCGAACCCCATACCCGTGCAACTATTCGTTCTCTTGCCCCTTTATTGCACCGTGTAGCCGCCGAAAGGGTACAATCCGAGTTGAATTACCTTTTGCTCAATTCCCGTGGCAATAAATGGCTAAAAAGTGCCTGGGAAGATGGCTTATTATCTCTCTGGTTGCGTCGGATTACCCCCGCAAAAATGGAGCGAGTTATGGGGGTGGAAGCGGCAGCGGGATTTTTAGAATCTTTGTTACCAGAAAAATTTATCTTTTCCCCTTCTCAGTTACAGTTGACAAAATTGGCCCTATTGGTATCGGATGTTTTAGCAGAAGCGGAAAAAGAGTTAATCGATCTCAAGTATTCCCGTGGGGAAATTCGCACGGTAATGACGGTAATTAAGTGTTTACCTCCTCTCAAGGATCCAGATAATTTGAGTGTGCGGGAACAGTATTTTATTTATCTAAATACGGGAAAAGTATTTCCTATCTTTGCCCTTTTTGCTTTATCGATGGGGATTAACAAAAATATCGTCGCTTCTCTGTTGACTTCCTATCTCGATCCCGATAATATTATCGCCCATCCCCGACCTTTATTAAGGGGCGATGATTTAATTAACCATTTACACCTGAAACCCAGTCCGATTATCGGTAAGTTATTAACCGAGGTACAAATTGCCCAAATTGAGGGCCAAGTCACAGTTTTTCAGGAGGCGATCGATTTTGCTAAAAAGTTATTATTAAGTGGTTGGTTATAATTAAATTAAAAATGGATTTTAGGTTCGATCCCCCCTGCCCCCCTTGATAAGGGGGGTGCCGATCCCCCCTTAATCCCCCCTTAATAAGGGGGGCATCTGACAACTTTTAACGCCTACCTACTTAGCAATTGTTCACAGTTTGGAGAGTTTTGTCTGTTAATCAGAGTTTTAGATTCGGATTGAGTCTCAGGGTTTCGACTTATCCAAAAATCAGATTATCCAAAACTGAGATTTATTTAGTTTTAAGCTGTGAAGATTGGGGAGCGTTTTCTCCTTCTACGACTAAAGATTTCACATGAGAACCTTGAAACTTTTCCATATTGCTCACTCGCCACATAGCTAGGGGAAAAGTAATAGCAAATAAACCAAAAAGTCCCACTAATATCCAGACGATATCGTGCATTTTACGCGAGGAAACCTTTCTAACTTGAGCGTTCATTTTGTCACCTCCTAGGCTTTAAGTTAAAGGTAAATAGGGAAATAGTGGATGCCATGACATGGCCGTGGCGGCAATCATGAGGGCAAAAAACCAAAAGAGAATGGTCTTAGCTTTTATCTGGCGATCTTTCCAAAGATAATGCAGTATCGGCCAACTGACCAACCAGCCAATTAATAACATCGTTTCTTTGCCGGTATAACTGCCGATATTGCCCCACATTTTGCTAGGATTTTTACTGCCAGGTATCCAACTACCCAAATTCCAAAGAAAAGTTTCTACGGTTTTTGAATGGTCTGCATCGGAAAAATGGTGAGCAACCATCATTAAAAAACAGCCAATACCAGCACTAATAATCGCCGCCGCTGCTGGGCCAGAAGTGGCAGGGGAACGTTTGGCACCTTCGGCTAAACCTTGGGGAAATTGTTTTAAAAAAGCCCAGATTTTTCCATACCAAGGACTATCGACGTAACGTTGAGTCATCAGATTTGTTCCTATTTTTTCAGAGTTCGTAAGTGTCTAAAACCGAAAAGTCCCACCGCTAAAAGTCCCCAGCCGTATTACCAGCAGTAGGGAAACGACCGACGATTTGACTTTGGTTGCTAATGCTGGCCGCCCTCGTATCCGTACCATCGGGGCTAAGTTTACACCCCCTAGGGCGGGAGCGGCGATAGATAACCCGAAAACCGTAGCTAAAACGAGCAAAAGTTGAATTTTGTTCACTTTTGAGGTAAAGCAGCTAAATAATGGGTTAAAGGGCGTGAATTTTGGCAACACCGAGGCCGCTAACGAGTCCACCCATGGCAAAAAACATCATCGCCATCAGAGCAATGCAAGTGACCGTTAAAACCGGTCGATTAGCTTTGTCTAGGATTGAGTCGCCGTATTTCCAGAGAATCCAAGTGCAGGCCACGCCTAGGGGTAGGGTAAAAAGGACGCTGAATTCGTGGTATTCCATGAGGACGTATTGACCGAGGGGCGAATTTTCCTTTAGCCATGCCCGCGCACCGCCAAACTCTAAACCGGCCCGATAGCGCATATAGGCTAAATTGCCAGTGGCGATCGCCAAAGAAGCGAGGACGGTGGACCAGAAGGTGAGGGTTCGCATTTGCCGCAAAATTTTGCTAGAACCTCTGAGCAGGGGAAAAGCGAGATGACCAGCGTAAACAATCACGACTAGGGCTAATAGGGAACCAAAACCGTGAATTGTGCCTAGCCATCGCTGCCACGGACTCGGATGCAGCAGGTTGACGAAGGGCAGAAATAAAAATAGGCCCGCCGAGAGGATTCCTAGCCCATAGACGCAAACGGTGGCTATATCTAGGGTTTTAGGAAAATCAATTTTTTCTGATTCTGTGGTATAAGATGACATCGGTTTCTCCTTAACGGTCTAGAGGAGCTAAATGGGATTATTTCTCATTTAGCCCGGAATCTTCTTAGAACAAGTCCAGAGAGCATATTTGTCCAACCATCAGAGTATTTTTGGACTGAAGTTGACAATAAATAGAGTCAAGACTTGAATTTCGCCAATTCAAGTCTGAATTGCATCCCTGTCTGCTCTACAGCGTTTCTCGGATATATGAGGTATGTTTTCGCAACTGAGAATTCTTACTTCGGCAAGGTTTAATTTACAATTCACCTTGACGAGAAACGCTACATCTTCATATGATCCCTGATTCGGGGTGCGATAGTCAAGAGATTTTCAAGGAAGATTGTTAATAAAGTTTACGGATATTTTTACCTAGTTCTTCGTTACTTGGTATGGTTTGATCGGGTGGCATAAATCGACTACATCCTTATTAGATGAGCTTACCCTGAGAATCTGGCAAAGAAGGTTAGAAACTCAGTACATCAAAGCTTTTAGCTTAACTAATTAGGTTTTGGATTCGGCCCTTGTTATCAGGGAGCAATGTTACGGGAAAAAACCGAGTTAAATCCCAAAATTAGGCGTTTTTATCGACAAAATTGTCGAATCGAATTTTAAACAAAAACACGATGTTGCAGGGAAGGCATTTGTCGTCGCACCTGTTGCAGACGTTGGGGATTAATTTCGGCAATTGCCACCCCCACTTCTTCCCCCGCATCGGCTAAAACCACACCCCAAGGATCGATAATCATAGCGTGACCGTGGGTGTAACGGCGTTCGTAATTATTGCCCGTTTGAGCGGGGGCTATTATATAACAAGTATTCTCGATCGCTCGCGCTTGTAACAAAACTTTCCAATGATCTTTCCCTGTAAAAGCCGTAAACGCCGCGGGTACAAATAAAACATCGGCTCCTTGCTGCGATAAATAGCGATAGAGTTCGGGAAAACGCACATCATAGCAAATCGAGAGGCCAATTTTTCCCAAGCTATCGGAGCCATAAATCGGCGGTAAATCGATCCCTGCCATGACTGTACTCGATTCCTGATAGGTGTTACCATCCGGGACATTGACATCAAAGAGATGGACTTTTTGATAACGGGCTAATTCCGCACCGTTGCCATCGACTAAAATAGCGGTATTATAAGCCTTATCGGGAATACCCGTCACCGGCACGGGAAAACCACCCCCTAAAATGGTCACTTGAAACCGTTGGGCCATGGTGCGGAGGAATTTATCGGCTTTGAGAGCAATAGTCTCGGACTGGGCGATTTTATCGGTTTCTGCCCCCATAAAGGCGAAATTTTCTGGTAAACCGATTAATTCCGCCCCTTTACCCACGGCAAGTTCGATCAACTCTTCAGCGGCAGCGAGATTTTTCTCTAAATCTGGCTGACTGGTCATTTGAATGGCGGCGGCGAGATAGGATTTCATGGGGGTTGAAGCTCTAGAGTCGGATAATCTCTGTAAAATTAATCATAACCTTCGATTATATCCAATTTCAGATATTTTGTCACCCCATGAGTAAAATTGTTTTCTGTGACTTTGATGGCACTATCACCGCCGTGGAGACTTTTGCGGGTATGCTCAAAGAATTCGCCCCCGATTTATCGGCCCAAATTATGCCCCAAATGTACGCCCGTACTCTCAGTCTGCGCCGGGGTGTCCGTCAACTGCTAGAGTCGATACCGAGCCAAAAATACGCCGATATTCTCGCCTATGCCGAAAGCAAGCCAATTCGCCCCGGATTAGCCGAATTCCTCGCTTTTTTACAGGAGCAATCCATCCCTTTTATTATTATCTCCGGTGGCATCCAAGGCATGATTGAAACGGTCTTAAAACGGGAGGGACTATTAGATAAGGTGACGGCAATTTATGGGGTCAATCTTCATACTCAATGCGAATATCTGCAAGTTCGCTCCGATTGGGAAAATGAGACGGAATTAGTGGCTAAAGCCTTGATTATGGCTAAATATTCGGGAGTAGAAACTATTGCGATCGGTGATTCT
This sequence comes from Microcystis flos-aquae FACHB-1344, assembly GCF_014698375.1. Classification (NCBI taxonomy): domain Bacteria; kingdom Bacillati; phylum Cyanobacteriota; class Cyanophyceae; order Chroococcales; family Microcystaceae; genus Microcystis; species Microcystis flos-aquae. The sequence goes on from NZ_JACJSW010000139.1 coordinate 7,988, forward strand.
GTCACCGATATTACTATGGCTAGAAGGGCCGATCTAGTTTTTGCTAGAGATCGTTTAATCGATTATCTGCAAGCGGAAAATCAACCCTATATTCCTTGGGATAACTTTTTTGAGATTCGCGAATATCTGTTATTGAGAGATTAGGGATTGGCTGTTATAAGTAATGGTTAGGATAGGCAAGAGGCAATGATTTTCGCCGTCTCATTCCCAAGCTCCGCCTGGGAATGATTTTTGAAGGCTCTGCCTTCTGTAAAGATTACTCAGGAGGCAGAGCCTCTCATTAAACATTTCTAGGCAGAGCCTAGAAACGAGAGATTCTAATAATCCAAGACTAACCCGTTAAAAGATTTTTTTACTAGCCTACTCTCAAGGGTAACAATAATTATAAATTTTTGTAAATTTGTGTTGGTTTACACTTGACAAAATCGGGGGGGGGTAGAATAGCGTTATGGCTCTGTCTTGTCATTAGAGGAACTAACTTAAAATTTAGTGATTGGCAATTTTGAAAAAACCAGTCTTTCTCCCTTGCCAATGTCGCTTAATTTGAGATTTTCTCCTTTAAAGGTCAGTCAGAACATTTGTTTGTTTTGAGGAAAATTTCTGGATATGAAAACTTCGATTGCGAGCAAACAAAGCTCATTATCAATATCAATCAAGGCTAGTATCGCCGCTGCTGCTCTATTGGCAGTCAGCAGTCCTGCCCATGCTTACAGCATCTATTTTGGCCAAGACATAAACAATCAAGGTGGCTCCACTCGCATACCATATGCTAATGCCCAAGCGGCTGAGAATAGCTTCCGCTCTAATTTAATGGGTGTGGGTACAGAAACGTTTGAATCTTTTCAGGCTGGAACCACTACTCCCCTAAATTTAACTTTCCCAGGTTCTACCGGAAGTATCACTGCCACTCTAAGCGGAGGAAATGGAACAATAGTTTCAGTTCCCACTGGGACTAACGGAGCCGGACGCTATCCCATTTCCGGGGATAAGTTCTGGGAAGTATCAGCCGGTGGTGGTGGCAACTTTGAGGTGAATTTCAGTCAACAGGTAGCTGCTTTTGGCTTCTACGGCGTGGACATCGGCGATTTTGGGGGTCAGATCCAGTTACAGCTAACGAATGGAACCACAACAACAGTGACTGTTCCTAACACCATCGGCAGTAATGGCAGTACGGATGGCTCGGTGCTTTTCTATGGTCTGATGGCTAGTAATGCCGCTGAAACGTTCACAAAAGTGAGTTTTCTCACAACCACTGGTCAAGGTGATGTCTTTGTTTTCGACAACCTGATAGTTGGAGATTTTAAACAAATGAACAAAACTCCCGAACCTGCTTCAGTCTTGGGTTTACTCGCCATTGGTGGTTTAGGTGCGGGTTCAGTCTTGAAGCGCAAATTAAAATAAAAAACTGGTAAATCTAGCCTTAAATTGGCAGTGATCGCACTTTATCAATAGAGCGCGATCGCTTTTTTGGGGAGACATTCCAGATTTTTATTAATCTTTGTTAGAATGATGAGATGGGTAATGGCTTTGAGTTGATTGGAGAACTAACAGAAATAGAGATTATCGCCGCCAACCTCTCTATTCGTGAACTCAGAAGGCTAAAAGCGCAGTTTGGGGGTCGTCGATGGCGAAAGCTAAAAGGAGTCGGCTTAGTTCAATTTCCTAATGGAGAAATCCGCAAAGCTGAACTACACTGGTATGAGTCTCAAGGTATTGGTCGGCGAAAAATGAAAGTTAAACGAGTTTTGGACTAAATATTTATGCAAACACCAGCATCTAACATTGAATTTGCTATCTGTATTACCGCTGAAGAAGGCGGAGATTTAGAAGTTTGTAAACTTTATCAAGTGTTACCTGATGCTAAAGCGCAAGAGGTGGGATGTTTGCGAGTGATTGATGAATCTGGTGAAGATTATTTGTATCCAGAAAATCATTTTGTCATAATAAAACTTCCTGAAACGGTACAAGTCCAGTTATTAGCAGTCCGCCCTTAAATAGCGAGTAAATTACCTGGGCGTTGCTGATAATAAACGACTTAAGCTGCAATACTGACCTTAGAAGTGATCGCCCTCTATAAATATAGCGTGATAGCTTTTTTGGTGTTAGAATAAAGGAAACCATAGCGTTTTGATTGGCTGAGACTTTTTATGCAATCTGATCTTTTCCAGACGACTCAACTTCCTTCAGATGAAGAGATTAAACAAGCGATCGCATCTGCAGCTGAGGAACTCTTAAGGCAGCTTAATCCAGATTATCTCATTTGTCAGAAAACATCGGTCATTCGCTTTGCAGATATCCCTCTTTCTGAACAGCAGGCACTAGAGCAAGCGTTAGCAGAACAAGCGCAGGGTAAAATTATCAAACATCGATTTTAACGTAAGAGGGCGTATGATATCTGGTTGTCCTTAAGCACTAGAGACTTTTTGAGCAATTTAAAACAAAATGATCCTGAAACTTATCACAAAATCCGCGATCTGTTGCATGATTGATCACTCCAGAGAGAAGATTTTAAAACAGGCACTCCCGAAAGAATTGAAGTATTTATTGTTAACCATCTAAAAGTTTATTATAGAATAATACATCGCTTAAAAAGTATTGATGTTATTGATGTCATTGACTTGAGAAAATGAAATAACTAGACTATCAAATGGGGAGTTTGTCGCCATTATTTTCAACGCTTGAATTGAGAAAAATTACTATGAAAATTCAAACAGATTTGACGATTCCTGAGATTGAGGAAATTAGAAAAGAGGGAGTTAAAGCTCTCGTAAAAAGATTGGGAATTGCTAAAGCGGCCTTCTTTCTAAGAGAAACAGCATCCCAACCTCTAAATTATTTAGAGATTAAAGATCGGTTATTTGGTGAAATGACAGCAACGGATATTTACGATCAAATTAAAGGCGGCTATCACTGAAATGATTGAGGAAATTCGTCAAAAAGTTAGACAAAACCAATTTGAATTTTCTCAACACGCTGTCAATCAAAGTATCCTGCGTCAGATCAGTGTTCAAGAATTACGGGAGGCGATGGAACAAAGCGAAATTATTGAAGATTATCCAGCTGATAAGTATGGTGCAAGCTGTTTACTTTTGGGATTTACTCTAATTAATAGAGCCTTACACATTCATTGTAGCTATCCCTCTCGCCCTTTGCTCAAAATTATTACCCTATATGAACCCGATCCAAATTTATGGATTGATTTTAAATCAAGGAGAACACCAGATGTCAACTAATTCTAGACAAGAAACCTTAATTGAACAAGAAGTTACCTATACCCTTGAAATCAATGGCAATTTTTTTATTATAGAAAATGTCCCCGCTAGAGTCTGTGTAGAAACGGGAGAGCGTTTTTTTGCACCAGAAACTGTCGAACGCTTGCAGGAAATTATCTGGGAAAATAAGCGACCAAAACGGGTAATTGAAACACCAGTATTTGACTTTGCTAGTTAGTGTTTAATAGAAAACTGGCAAATCGAGCAACAATTGAAGTCTTAAATTAGGGGCGATTTCGCTATGTTTGTAGAGTGCGATCGCTTTTTTTGAGGCATTCCACATTTTTATTAATTTTTGTGAGAATGACGATCTGGGTAATGGCTTTGAGTTGATTGGAGAACTAACCGAAATAGAGATTATCGCCGTCAACTTCCTTTTGACAATTCATTGGGAAACGTTATACAAGGTTGGGTTATGGTTCTAGTGGGGAATTGGCAATAGTTCAATATAGAGTTTCTCTCAAACTCCGTGCGCCAAAATGATAGACTGCCCGATGCCCAATTCGGATAAACCAAGTCTGAGCATCGGGATATTTGGCCAGGAGATGCTCTGATGCGGTTACGATGTCATCAGCCACTTCAAAGGCTCCAGTTTCAATGTCGATAGCGACAATTTTACCATGATTGCCTTCCTCGACTTGAGAACGAATCTGAGATTCATAGAGGTCGTTGCCACGTCTAGCAAATTCTTCTTTGCTGTATCGGGGTTGTCGAAGTTTCATCGGTTTGATTTCGTTTAACTTTACGTTTCCATTTTAGCTGACATGACAACATCTTCTCTCACTCCTCTCTAATGCCTCGTATCGAACATTGAAGATTCATATCTTTGCTGCTATCCAGTCGGCTGATTTTGGCGAGGATTATTGGCAGCAATTGCGCCAGCAAAAATAAATTCGGAACGATTTTGCGCCATTTCAGAGATCAATCCAAATGTTAAGAATTGTACAACACTCTTGTCATAAGGATTTTTATGTCATGAAACCTTAAATTTGGAATTGCTGCAATTGCGCTCTCTTGATAGACGGCGATCGCTTTTTTGTTTATAATAGTTAAAGACACGATAAATTGATTCAAGTCAAGCCCATGCCACTAACTCTTAATTTAACATCAGAAATCGAACAATATCTCAGCCAAAAAGCGACGGAGAAAGGTCTTTCTCTAGAAGCTTACGTCCTAAAGTTGCTCAAGGATACTATTTTAGAACAAGAAAAACAGACCAAACTGGTTAATTTACTTCAATCTTGGATTGATGAAGAAGATGAACAAGAACAAAAAGAAACAGGTGAATATTTAATCGAAGCACTTGACCAAGATCGCTTATCTGAGCGTCCTTTATTTCCGGCTCACTTAAAGGGAGTAACTTGGTGAATAGAGTAGTTTTATTAGATACGGGAATTATCGGTTTAATTACTAATCCTAAGCGAGCGCCTGAAAGTCTAGCTTGTAATTGTTGGCTACAAACGCTAATTAAAGCAGGTATTAGGGTTATTCTTCCAGAAATTGCTGATTATGAGGTGCGTCGAGAGTTGTTACGCGCTAACAAGATTAAAGGAATTAAGCGACTGGATGAGTTAGCTAACTTAATAGAATACCTACCCATTACAACGGATGCAATGCGAAAAGCTGCTTTATTTTGGGCGCAGGCACGCCAACAAGGACAACCCACAGCAGGAGATAAAACAATTGATGGTGATATGATTTTAATTGCACAAGCTGTCACGTTATCTGTGACAAATCTGATAATTGCGACAACAAATGTAGGTCATTTATCCAAGTTTGTCAGAGCAGATTTATGGCAAAATATTAGGTTTGATTAACATTTTTCTTAGAGGAACTTTATTGCAAGAGAAGTGACGCAAACCGAAAGAGAAGCTTCGGAAGAGGGATGAGCCAGAAATCGCAGATGATTTACGGACAGAGTATGACTTGAAGTGCCTCCAAGTTAGGGCGAATAAAGCTATAATTAAGGTCTCGAATTAGATGTGATTGCGCTCTATTTATAAATTGCGATCGCTTTTTTTGGTGTTAGAATAAAGGAAACCATAGCGTTTTGATTGGCTGAGACTTTTTATGCAATCTGATCTTTTCCAGACGACTCAACTTCCTTCAGATGAAGAGATTAAACAAGCGATCGCATCTGCAGCTGAGGAACTCTTAAGGCAGCTTAATCCAGATTATCTCATTTGTCAGGAAACATCGGTCATTCGCTTTGCAGATATCCCTCTTTCTGAACAGCAGGCACTAGAGCAAGCGTTAGCAGAACAAGCGCAGGGTAAAATTATCAAACATCGATTTTAACGTAAGAGGGCGTATGATATCTGGTTGTCCTTAAGCACTAGAGACTTTTTGAGCAATTTAAAACAAAATGATCCTGAAACTTATCACAAAATCCGCGATCTGTTGCATGATTGATCACTCCAGAGAGAAGATTTTAAAACAGGCACTCCCGAAAGAATTGAAGTATTTATTGTTAACCATCTAAAAGTTTATTATAGAATAATACATCGCTTAAAAAGTATTGATGTTATTGATGTTATTGACCTGACAGGGGGACAAGAGCGGCTAGAACGTAGATAGAACAAGCTCTATAGCCCTTTGCCCTTTGAGGTAATCCTTCAACCGATAGCGGCTAATTTGCATTAGCTCTTCGATACTTTTTTGGAAAATTTGATATAGTTGAAGCCAATTATGGAGATGCTGACCCACGTAAAAACTACTGTGTCGGCGCTGACCTTTATATTTTTTCAGCAATTCTCATTTTGAAATAAATAGAGCATTAACCCCGATTTTGGAAGGCAAAATATAGTAGAAAGTGACTATTTTTCAGGGAGAGGCGATCACTAAAAAAACAATTGGTTGGACAAATTAAATATAAATACTCAAGCAATCAAAGGGATTGGCTGAGAAAGAACGGGGTAAATTCAGGAAGATAGTTCTGTTTTTAGAATAGGGAATTCAAGGGAAATAAAAATTGATAATTAGGGTTTGCGGCAAAAAGTTTTTCCTGGGGGCAGGGGGGGTGTGGGGTTTTACCGATTTTGAGGTAGTCAGTTACCTAATTTTCAGGGAAAAAGTCCAGGAATTTTACCCCCGATCACTCCAATGGTAGGCACTTTTTGAGGGAAAAAAAGTCTAAAAGCCTTATCCAACAAGGTTTTTAGATTTATTCAGCCAGCCCTAAATAAGAATCATAAAAATAAGTAGGGTTATTCTGTAACCCTTTTAGGAGACGACTTATATTCTCACGAACCTGTTTGTGAATTAGCAGTAAAACAAGGTTATAATTTTATTTTTGTTTGTTGGGAAACGTCGCCTAAAACTTTATATGAATGGCTAGAATTTTTAGAAAAAAGTGGAGAAGTTACGAACGTTGAAAAGAAACAATGGGATGGGCGAAAAAATCTAATTCATAATTCATAATTCATAATTCATAATTCCCTCTCCCTTCTAGTCTTAACGGGTTACTCCATCCACCACCGGACGGATATCGCTACCCTCAAAATAGCCGGGGTTGCCTGTCCAGTTGAAATCCGAAACGCGGATGTTGAGTATTCCCAACTGCAGCACCGGGTTATAGCGCAAAATTAAACTATAGGTGCGACGACTCCATTCGAGAAAATATTCTGTGCTGATTTCCTTAGCTTGATCGATACTATAAATGCTCTGGAAACCCACGCGAATCGGACCATATACCTGTTGAGTTATACCATAGGACATTGTTTGTTGATCAACAAAGCGATCGAAGAAAAAGGGTGATTGTCCGTTAACCAAACCCTGACTAAAACTGAGATTAAACCCAGTATAGTCGAGAAAATTGCCGGAAAAACGCCCAAACTGTCCTAATAATCCCACGGTTCCCGTGACGGAATTTTGCGTCTCTCCATTGGTGTAATAACTGGTGACACCAGTGACACCAGTGACAAGAGCAATATAGGGTTGAACGGGAACGGGAGAAAATCTTAAACCTTGGTCGGGAGTCGGTGGTAAAGTAAGGGCAGACCAGAGTAAAAAACTGCGATTGAGGGAGACAGCACCCTGAAAACGGCTTAAATTAGTAACATTATCCGTTGCATTGGCCGGTAAGAGATTACTGCGATCGGTGGGTGCGTTAACATTCTGAACAGAAGCTTGATAACTGAGTCTAATATCCGTATTCGGGATGACAATCACAGGTGAGGTCAAAATTGCCCCAAAACTGCTATTAACCGTCTGAAACCCTAAAGAACCGTTAAAGAGACGCTCGCGATAATTGTACTCCACATTGAGCAGATAGGGATCCTGCAACTGTCCGATCGTCTGTTGAAAGCGAATTTTAGAACGAACACTATTTTCGATCTGTTCCAAATCTAAATTAGAAAAAGAAGCTGTCGCTTGCAAAAACGAGCGCTCGCCAAAATTAGTGGCAAAATTGCCCAATAAACCAAAAGCTTTCGGACTAAGGGCCGAAACTTCCCCACCTCCGGGGTTAGCTGAGGGGAAAGCATCGGGATTAAGGACTTTTTGAATTAAATATTGCGGTGTCAACTCAAAAAGAGTCTTCGGTGTCTCCACTAAAGTTAGGGGACTTTCTACGAAAAATCCGCCTCGATCCTCCCCATCATAGCCCGGAGCAATTAAAAAAGGACGACGACGACGGCGATCGAACGTAAGACTATTAATAAAAGTGGGTGCCACTACCCGTTGATCGAAAACCAACTGGGAATTACTCATCCGCAACTCATCGGTAAAGGGGCCGGTACTGCGAAAAGTGGCGGAATTGGCCCGAACTTCCAATTCAGGGGGGGAAAACGGGTCATTCGTCAGACGCACATTAGTGGCATTCCACACCTTACCATCAAAATTCAAGCGCTCGGCCTGAAAACGGACACGATTAATCGTTCCCCCCGATGGACTACTAATATTCTGTCGATCGCGCCGACTGGGATCCTGTCCCCCGACGACAAATTGAAAACCCTCTCCCGTGGTAATTCTCTGCAAGGGTTGATTTAATGCCAAACGATCGGTTAGGGTTCCAAAAGAACTACCAGCCCCCACATCCGTGGGCAGCGTCTGTCCTAAATCCCTAGCGGTGCTGGGTTGAAAAATCTCCCCATTAGCATTAAATACCACACCGCTATCCTGGACGAAATAATACTCGAAGCGATCGCCGCGCAGGATTTGATCTCCCCGGGTTAGGATCACCTGTCCCTCCGCTACCGCTAACTTTTCGGGAAGATTAATCTGTAAGCGATCGGCTGTTAGTACACTTTGGGCAAAACGCAGGGTGACATTACCTCTAGCGGTGATAATCTGCCGATTTTGGTCAAATTCCTGCTCATCAGCCACCAATTCCATGGGTCTTTCCCCTTCTGGATTAGCGGCCTGAGCTAGGCCGTTATTGAGGGAAATCAAGTATTCTTGGCTGGTTTTTTCGCCTTTTTTCCGCACTAATAGCCGAGTTGAGCCATTTTTCTGGTTAAGAGCTTTTTGATTTAATCCTGAAACTATCTCGGTTTCGGGATGAATGGTGACACCAACGGCCGCGGGGGGTGGAGAATTCTGAACAGAAAGGGGTTTTCCTAAAGCTGCCGCATCACCCCCACTGCTAGGTAATGGTTTTAAGGGAATACCCTCATCGGGAACCAAGGGTTTTACCTCGACGGTTTCCGGGGGTGGAGTGACGGTTAGGGGAATAGAAACGCTCTCTTCTGAAGGCTTTTTTGCTTCTAGAGGTGCTGGGGTGACAGGGAGGGGAATTACTGACGCGGGACTATTTTCAGAAACTTGGCGCTCCTCCGTTTCCGGTTCGGCTACAGTATTAATCAGGGCAGGTGGTTCAACAGCTAAGAGAAAAAAAGACATGACTGCACGAGTCGGCGATCAAAATAGAGGACGAGCGAACCTCATTGACATCCTCGCCGCCCTTTTAGGGCGGCGATTCCTAAACCTCACGATTTAAGTTTCTGCTTCCACCACCGTCGCATACCACAGTTAAAAAACCATGTACTGTCTTACACAGAGTCCACAGACTTTCGCCCCATTTCAGAAGCCCGATTCCGTGTGTCCCACGGTACGTTGACCGCCTATAGCTTCTTGTACTTGTTGCGCGCGACTTTTTACCCGGCCAAGCTTTTCTGGTCGGAACCCCCTAAGCCGAGTTTTCAAGGTGCTGCGCCGTCCACTTGGTTTTCGAGACTGGCCTTTTAATTCTAACGTAAAGCCAACCTAGAACGGCGGGGTTTCAGACCCAAAATTTCCGATGATACTACCATGATCATTATTTCTAGGGAGACAGGGAAAGTTTAATAACTTGTTCCCTGTGTCTCTACCCTAGAACCAGTTTGATAATTGTCTTCTACTCAAAGTCTTTGCGTCCGGGGTTACGGGTAGGATCGCCGGAAAGGAAGCCAAAGATAAAAAGTAAGACAAAGAAGGAAACAACGATATAAACGGCGATTTTTAGGGTTAACATTACTAAGACGTTCTCCTTAGACTAGATTAATTCAATAACAGGGGTGAGCATACCTTGACCTACTTTACCCTATTTGAGTGATCCCTGAACAGAGAAAAGTGATCAGTCTTCAGTTATCAGCCTACTGTTTACTGTTTACTGATCACTTAAAATACAACTAAATAGCCTATTTTTAGCCAATTTATGAATAATCTCGGTAAATTATATGTGGTGGGAACGCCGATCGGTAATTTAGACGATCTGACTTTCCGGTCCCTGGCAACTCTCAAAAAAGTCACTCTAATTGCTGCCGAAGATACCAGACACACGGGCAAATTATTGCAGCATTTTGATATTCTGACCCCTCAAATTAGTTACCACGAACATAATCGTCTTTCCCGTCTCGATGAGTTATTAAATATTCTCAGCCAAGGTCAGGATATCGCCTTGGTTACTGATGCGGGAATGCCGGGGATTTCTGATCCGGGTTATGAGTTAATTAAAGCTTGTATAGAAGCTCAGATCGAAGTGGTTCCCATCCCCGGAGTAACGGCGGTAATTACTGCTTTAGCGGTGTCGGGATTACCCACGGAAAGATTCTGTTTTGAAGGATTTCTTCCGGGTAAGGAAAAGCTCAGACAAGAGCGCTTAGAGGGTTTAAAAACTGAAACGAGAACGATGGTTTTTTATGAAGCTCCTCACAAACTTATTAAGACTTTGGAGGATTTACGAGAAACTTTCGGCCCCACGAGAAAGATAGTTTTAGGTCGGGAATTAACCAAGCTTTACGAAGAAATTTGGCGAGGAACTGTCGCCGAGGCGATTAATTTATATCTGGCGAATAAAACTCCTAAAGGGGAATTTACTATCGTAGTTATGGGCAACAATCGGTTCGATACTATCCAATTATCCGACGAGGAATTAAAACGGGAATTAAAACAAATTATCGAAGGAGGAGTTAATCGATCGCAAGCCAGCAGACAATTAGCACAGGTTACTAATTTATCCCGCAGTCGTTTATATAAATTAGCCTTAGAAATTTGATGATTATCAATTTTTATTCCCACCGCTAACCCTCGATTACTTAGCCGATTGAAGTAACAAAATTCCTCCGGCAGTTAATCCTAAAATATTGGGCAACCAAGCGGCCATCAAGGGGGTTAAAACTCCGCCAATGCCTAAGGAACTGGTGACAAAAGATAGGAGATAATAGGAGAAAATTAGGACAATACAAATACCGAAACTGGTGGCTTTATTAGAATTTTGGGGACGTAATCCCAAGGCTGCCCCAATCATCCCAAAAACTAAACAAACAAAGGGTAAAGATATTTTCTGCTCGATTTGAACTTGTAATTTTCTAATTTTGGTGGGATTGCCACTTAATTCCAGTATTTTTAGGTATTCCCGCGCTTGTCTCAGGGTCATTTCCGAACCATCTCGCCCCCGAAAAGCTAAATCTAAAGGGGTACGCGGTAGGGCTAATTGTTGATGTTGAAAGCGGACAATATTACGATAGGAACCATTAGGATCAATTAGATAAATTGTGCCGTTATAAAAATCCCAGATATTTTTTTCAATATTCCAAGAAGCTGATTCTGAGGTAATAATTTGATTAACTTCCGGCTGGGTGCGATCAAGAATGGTTAAACCTAGCATCTCTTGACCGTTAAATCTTTCGGCATAAAATAACCTTCTTAATACCGTTTGCGGTTCCCCTCCATCCTGTCGCCGCACTTTGCCGTATTCAGGATAAATAATATTATCTTCAATAAAAGATTTGCGATTTGGTCGCAGGGCTTTGGTCATGGTAGCATTAGCTTCATAACTGGCAGCTGGAGCCACATAATCATTAAAAACGTAGGTTAATCCCGTCACTATTAAACTTAGCACAATGGCGGGAATTATTAGGCGATAAACACTAATTCCAATACTTTTCAAAGCAATTAATTCGCTATCACTGGCTAAACGACTGTAGGCCATTAAAGCCGCTAAAAGTATTGACATGGGAAAGGCTAAAACGATAAACTCTGGCATTTTTAATAAGAGAATTTTTAAGGCCAAAGTAAAAGGTAAACCCGATTCAGTAATCCGTCGCACTAAATCAAATAAAGTACCGATCGCCACTCCCAAAGAAGTGAATAAACCCATACCAAATAAAAAGGGCAATAATAACTCGACAAAAATATAGCGGTCTAAGATGCTAAATCCGGGTATTCTACTTAAATTTCCTTGCCAATTGCCAACTTTCATGATATAATGCAGCGATTTTTTATTAATAACAATTATCGGAAAAAATTATCACCCAAATAATACTGACGCACCAGAGGATTATTATAAAGTTCTTCGCCACTTCCCGCCGCTAAAATCTGCCCTTCGCGCATAATATAAGCCCGATTAGTGATAGCCAAAGTTTCTCGCACATTGTGATCGGTAATTAAAATTCCCATCTGACGATCCCTTAAACCGGCGATCATCGCTTGAATCTCGGACACGGCGATCGGATCTACCCCGGCGAAAGGTTCATCTAATAATAAAAATCTCGGTCCGTTGACTCCCACCGCTAAAGCGCGAGCTAATTCCGTCCTTCTTCTTTCTCCTCCAGAAACGTAGGCTCCTTTAGTGCGAACAATCTTATCGAGGCGAAATTCTTTTAATAAATCATAGAGACGATTTGCCCGTTGGGAAAAGGGAACCCCCGACTGTTCTAGGGCTAACTGAATATTTTCTGATACAGTTAAATAACGAAAAATACTGGCCTGCTGCGTCAGATAGCCAATACCCAGACGCGCCCTTTGATTAAGGGGTAATTTGGTAATTTCTTTTTGATCGAGCCAAACGCGCCCTTGATTCGGTTTAATTAATCCCGTGGCGATATAAAAAGTTGTGGTTTTCCCCGCACCATTTGGTCCTAATAACCCGACAATTTCCCCCGGGGCAACAGTAATACTCACCCGGTTAACCACGAGCCTTTTACCGTAGGATTTATGGATATTTTCTAATACTAAAGTCATCTTTATCGGCTGTTGGGTGTTAGGGGTTGGGGAAGTGGGGACGTGGGGAAGTGGGGACGTGGGGAGAAAAAAAGCTGACTCCTGACGACCGGCTACTGACTCCTGATTCCTGACTCCTGACTCCTAATCACTGCGGGTTAATAATTGGGGCAGCGGGGAGGGAAGGGGAAGGTATGGGTGCGGGTGTCGGAGAAGCAGCCGGTTGGGGGGAAGTTTCGTTATCTTTGACTAAATAAATTGACTCCACCTGCTGACTGGTTTGGGGAGTAGCGATAAATCTGCCCTCATCGACAAGATAAGTCATCGTTTCGGCGCGGATACTGTTGCCTTCCTGCAAAACGTAAACGTTACCCGTCATCACTAAACGACGTTCGCGGCTAAAATACTGAGCTTGAGCGGAAGTGGCCTGCATTTTGCGAGCGGGATAGAACACTTGTACGTTACCCCTAGCAGTAATTACCCCCGTTTTTGAGTTCGCCTCTTGAATATCCGATCGCACTGTCATGGCATTACCTGGTACAATGTTCTGCTGTGCTTTGACTAGGGGAGAATTGCCCAATCCCATGATTAAGCCAGCAGAAACGAGGTAAACTAGCCATCCTCTGATTTTTGCGTATCTTGCTCTCATAGAAATCTCACCTATAGACGTAATTGTATTGACTAACTAATCTAGCTTTTTAGAGAACGGGATGACTTTTGAGGATTTTCGGCAGAGAACAGATAGATCGATCGAGGTGGGGATGAGGATGTTCCTGATTGCTTTTCATCGCTTCTAGCACTGCCGGTAAAGCTTGGGGATCGAGATTCTGTAAAAAGTTTAATAGATCCAAACTCTCCCCAACCAAGTGCGTCACGTTGATCCCCTCGTAATCGGGTTGATAGGGTTGCAAACGTCTAACCCCTTCTCCCAAAAGGATTACCGCTCCGCGCCAGTTATTATTTTCCAGATGGTAACAAGCGACAGCAATCTGCAAAATGCCTTGATAAAAGGTTTTTTCAGGCTCTGCGGACTCCATCCACAAAGCCTCTAGGGTATCATGACAAGCATAGAATTGCTGGCGATTAAATTCGTCGATTCCTTGGCCAAAAGCGGTGGCTGTCATTACCCTAAACTAATGCCCCTTCATCGATTCGCGGACTTCTTGGATATAGTCAAGGGAAATTATCTGTTCTTCCCCAGCAAACTCGTTATCGGGGGTAATAAATAGCATACAGTGACATTCTTTCCGTTCCCGCATCGGTACACAGGGACAATTCCAGAAAGTATTTTTTACCTCCGCTTCTTTGTCTTCGTAGTGACGACAGGGACATAAAGGAGCGCCTAATTCGTCCTTATGACGCGCTAATCCCTCAATTACTACGGCTGTCACCGAGAGATCGCTACAGAAATAAGTATTTGTACCTTTAGCGTACTGTTCGGCAAACTTTTTCATCGCCTCAAGACTCTTATCCGTGTTTGTGATCTGGCTCATAGTTATCTGATCCCCTTAGCTTTCTACAAAAAAACTTTTTACCTAAAATGTCAGCTTGAAGGAACCCTCGGTTTTACCTCGGAGATGAAAAGCTGACATCGCCTTGACACCTTGTACGATGAGTTGCTAGATTATAAGCATAACACATTGAGAGGTCGAGTCAATGCGAGTCATAGAGTTTAAGTTAAAAACCAATTCACACCAAGAGATAGCCATTCAAGAGGCTATCAGGGTGGGACAGTTCATCAGGAATAAATGTTTAAGATTTTGGATGGACTCTACCAAAGAAGATCAGGTTAACTATGCTACTTTGTGTAGGCTAACTACCGAATTATCTAATAGTCCTGAATTTTCTTTTGTTGGTAAACTCAACTCTATGGCTCGTCAAGCAAGTGCCCAAAGAGCTTGGTTCTCTATATCCCGTTTTTATGATAACTGTAAAAAGCGCACCGCCCGCACCGAATCGAATTCGGCGAGCGGACGGTGCAAGAAGGGTTTGGCGAAAAAAGGCTATCCCAAATTCAAAAAGTTTTCAAGGTCTGTCGAGTACAAAACTTCTGGTTGGAAACTAACAGAAGACAAAAAGTTTATCCACATCACGGATAAAACAGGGATAGGAAAATTAAAGTT